>JAGHGS010000167.1 GCA_017888105.1 Bacilli bacterium | reverse complement strand
TTTATGACTACTTTCTTCATAATAGCCTAAATGCCCATTTTCTATTTTCAAACTTACTTTGTTGCGGTAATAATAAGGATTGTCATTTTTTATAATTTCTATTTCTTTGTTATAATTTATCTTATTTTTCTTTAATAATTCTTTTATTTTGCTTTGTTTAAATGTTAAAGTATTTTCATAACTTAAATGAAGTAGATTGCAACCTCCACAGACTTCAAAGTATGGACATTTACTTTCTATTCTATCCTTACTTAATTTTAAATATTTGGTTACTTTAGCTTCACTAAAACTTTTTTTATCATTTATTATTTCTATTTCTACTACTTCTTCTGGTAAAGCATTTTCTATAAAAACAACTTTATTGTTAATGTGAGCTATTCCTCTTCCAAAGTCATCTAGTTTTTCAATTAATACTTTAGGCATATTTACCACTCCATCTTTATTTTATCATGAATGTGCTTATTTTTAAATAAAGAAAAAGACAGATTATCTTTTTAACCCATCTTCTGCTTCTTTTATTTCCATTAAATTTTGTTGTGCAGTTAATAATGTTTCTGTTTCATTTTTTATATTGGCAAGTTTTAACTTTGCTAATTCTTCCATACACTCTTCATAGGTGTATCTTACATTGTTAGCTAAATGAATTTCTTTAAATTTTGGTAGTTGGATATTTAGTAAGTCTTCAAAAGCAATATTAGGCAAATATAAAGTGTCGCCTATGATTTCTGGGAGTGATACTCCTTCTAAACTAGTTAGGGAGCGTAAATCTAAATCACCTTCGATTGTTTCTGGGAATGTTACATCTTTTAAACTGGTTAGGAAAGTTAAATCTAAAGAGCCACCTATTATTTTAGGTAATGTTACTCCTTCTAAACTGGTTAGGGTTAGGGAAGCTAAATCTAAATTACCTACTACTTCTTCAGGAAAGGTCACATTTTCTAAGTGTTCAATCGAACCTAATCCCATGTTAGAATTTATTTTTTTGGGAAAAGTTACATCTTTTAAACTATTTAATACTGGAAAATTAAAATCAAAATCTACATCTTCTGGAAAGATTACTCTTTCCATACGAGAAAGAAGAGATGCTGATATTGTTCCTTTTAGTATTTTTTTAGGAAAAGTTGTTATGTCCTTTAAAGGACCCGCTAAATCTAAATTACCGTAATGATATAAACTATTTCCTGAGAAGGCTTCTTCTTCTGTTAAGCTAATTTGGTTTTCATGACAATTAAAAACTTTTGCTAAATCTTGTTTTATATTTCTTCCTGTAAGTATTTCTTGAATTCTTGGATCTTTACTATACCCAAATCCTAATATTTCTTCATCTATCTCATATAAAAAACGTAATTCTTCTTTTGTCAGTTTTCTAGTTTTGTATTCATTATATATTTTGGTAATCATTTCCATGTCTTTTACTTTTTTTAAATATTTATCTTTATTAGGAAATTCTTCTAGTTTTTCACTTACAGTTCTTTCCATATTTGGTTCTAAATTTTGACCTTGAGCTATTCCTCTTATTTCAGCAATAGCTCTTTCTTCCATACGAATAGCTATTCTTGGGATTACGTATTCCTTAAATTCATTCTTAGTATAATATACATAAAAGTTGCCATCTAAAACTTGGCTTTTCGCTGTTTCTTTTGAAGCTGCTGTACACCAACCAGTATTATATCCTTGAAGAGAGTTATATAATTTTAAATAATTAGGTTCTTCACCTTTTTCTTCTTTTCTTTTAATATCTTCTTTACTTTCTTGTAAATATTTTATCCAAATTCCTTCATCCCCTTGGATTTTTATTTCTCTTTTGTTTGCTAGTAAATATCCATATATTTGGTTAAAGTTTTTATTTTTAATGTGTTCTTTAATCTCTTCAGGCAATTCCTCGTTATTTAAATATGCTTTTAAATATTCGACACTTTTTCCAAGTAATTCTGAATCAATAGTAACAAAAGGATTAACTGCTGTTTTGCTTCTTCTTAGATATTCCGTTTTATCATCATTTAAGTTACCTATTTTTAACATGCCACTAAAAGCCCATACTTTAGCCCACATTGGTAAATAATCAGAATCGGGACTCATTAAATAGTTTAACCAACTATCTAAGGAATCCATCTGTTCATTTCTTATTTGGGTGATATGGCCTTCTTTTAGACTTCTATCTTCATAAGTTTTTGGTTCAACCAGATTATACTTACCGTAACCATTATCTAAATACTTCTGTTCTAAGTGATGCCAATAAGAGTCAGGAATACTTTCTTCTTTGATTAAATATTTATCATAATATAGTTTCTTTAATCTATTAATATATTCTTTTTTTTCTATTGCTTTTTTATTGACTCTTTCTAATTTTTCTAGATATGCATTTAATCTTGCTATTTTCTCATTCAAATCTTTAGGGGGTATTTGTTCCGTTAAAATTCTTTTACTTACTAAATCATCGTAAATCGTTCCTAAAAAAACATTAAAATTCATGATTACACCCTCTATCTTAGGTAAATTATAACATATTAATAGACAAATAGTAAATCTTTGTTTACATTTTTATGTAAATTCTTTATTATTCTTTTTCTTCTACCAAAATATGATTTTCAAAATGGTAATGTTTATTGCAAATATCTTTTATTTCCGGATTATGCGTTGCCACAATTAAAGTTTTATCTTGAAAATGATTTTTAATAAAATTTACTACTATTTTTTCCGTTTTATTATCTAAATTAGAGGTTGGTTCATCTAAAATATAAATATTTTTATTTAAAAGTAGACTTCTAAGTAAATTTAATCTTCTTTTTTGACCTGTTGATAGCTTCAATCCTTTCTCGCCTATTACTGTGTCTAATCCTTCTTCAAAATTTAAAATATCATCTAGTTGCAATTCTTTTATATGCCTAATTAATTCTTCTTCAGAAATATACTTTCCTAAACATAAATTATCTTTAATACTCATATTAAATAATTCTATTTCTTGGCCTACTAAACCAATATCCAAAAGATAATCTTTAATATTATGATTATCAAATGATACTTCACCCGTATATATGTTTAGATTTCCCAGTATCAAATTTAAAGTAGAAGTTTTACCACTTCCTGATACACCCATAAAACAAATTTTATCATTTTTGTTTATTTGTAAATGAGGTATTTTAATACTATATTTTGTTTCTTTATATTTAATTTCAATATTATTTAAAACAATTTCATTAAAATCTTTTAAGTATGTTCTTTCATCTAGTACTTTAAATATCTCTTTTAATTTTTTCTTAATCGCTGATAGTTCAAACCAATTTACTATGTTATGAGATAATTCATCAAATATAAAGCCCATTTCAACATGAAGAGTAATATAAAAGGCAATAATTCCTAACATATCTATGCCATTACTTAAATCAATAACAGCTTTAATTAGAAGAGCAGCAAAAGGAATTATTATGAATAAGTTTCTTAGGAATTGTTCTTTGGCATAAGCAGCAACATATTTTTTGTTTTTATTAAATCTATTTTTTGCTTTTTTGTTTATCATATTCTCAAAATACTTGTTACTATTTAAAGCTTTTACTGTTTTTATATTACTAATATAATCTTGATAAGATGAAGAATATTCATATTCTTCTTCATATAAGTCTTCTACTAAATAATTGGCTTTTTTTAATATTCTTAAACTGATTAATACACTTATAATGCTGCAAAATAGAGTTAATAAAAATAAATAGATGGATTGAGTAAAAGAAGTATAAAATAGAAAGGCAAAGGATAATATAATACCAATATATTCGGATTGAAGAATCTCGGATACTAGCATTGTTACTCTATCAATTACACTAATTAAATAGCCGGTTTGATATTTGGCTAAAGTAGAGTTGGGAAGTTTTTCTATCTTTTTAAAGTATTCTTCATATTCTAAATTACGGTATTTATATAAGTAATTATCTACTATAATTCTTTCTATATAAAGACCAAACGTTCTTATTGTTTTAGATAGTATAAATATTACAGTAATGGTTACTGCTTTTTCTAAGGTAAAAGGCATCGTTAGAAAAAAAGTAAATAAAAAAGGAATTACATAGTAAATAAAATCTAGTACTGCTTCTATTCCTAAACATAATACTACCATTTTTTTATCTAACAATTTAAATATAAAATTAATATTATCTTTTTCCATCGTTATCACTCCAATTTTATTTTATCATGAATACCCGCATTTTTAAACAAAGAAAAAGCTTGATTTTTTCCTCAAGCTTCATTTTCAGTAGTATTGGTTGTGTTCGACTCTTTTACTGTTCCATATACGCCAAAAGTTACAGAGTAACTGCTAGTTACTTTTATTTTGATATCATAATATGTTGTGCCTACTTCATCAAAGGTTAAAGTGACTGTTTTACTACTACCATTATATGATTCACTAGAAATCACTTGATCATTTTTTAATATTTCTAATGTATAGTTTTGAGATCTTGATGTATTAAAGGTCACATTTACTGTTTCTCCTAATTTGTAGCTACCTGATGAGTAAGAACTGTATGTACCATTACTTGCTAATTTTTTTTCTGTTGTTAGAGCACCACTTGTTGTAAAATTTGCTTCAAATTCATGAGGTTGGTTAGGATTTTCTTTAAAGTAGTGGAATTTACTAATGTTTGAAGATAAAGTGTAGTGATAAATTGGTAACTCTG
>JAGHGS010000166.1 GCA_017888105.1 Bacilli bacterium | reverse complement strand
TCTATATCTTTAAACATATTTCTTATTTCCTCTAACTTTTTACTTCTTTTACTCATCTTTTTATCCTTCTAAAACTATTTTACCACATAAAAACACATAAGTTGCAAAAACTCATGCGTTTATCCTGTTGTGATATAGATTATTATAGAGTTTTTCTTTTTTATGTGCTATACTTTTTATAGTAGGGATTATCCATTTTCACACTAATAAGAAGTTTCCTCACCACTCTTAACTGGTTAATTCCTTGATTCTCTAAATATATGATAATGACGTTTCTTTTCTTGTATTTGAAACTATTGCATTATTTTTAGTCCGGTTAGCCCCGGACTTTTGCTATTTTAACTTGATTTCTTGGATGTTAGTCCTTATAATAGGAACTTATAGAAATGAGTGTGGCAAATGATTCATAGTGAAATTATGTTTTTAGAAATACTAAGGTTGTATAGTGAGGTATGTGAGGGAGAAGCTTTATCTTTAAAAAGATTAGAAGAAGCCTTTTATGCCTGTCAAGATTTAATCACGGAACGTCTTTACATTTCAAGTGAATACGATTTTGAAACAGAGTTTGGTAAACTAGAAGATTTATGTGATGAGCAAATTCAATTTGACCAAGATGATTTATTAATTGTTGATGAAGCGATGATTGATTTATTAGAAGATGATATTCTTGCTTTTTTAGGAGAAGATATTGATGGATCTTTAGATAGTGCTTTAAGTGATATTATTCATCAATATTCTGTCTATCATGCTTTGGGTATTAAACCGCCTATCGAGGATTATCAAGACTTATTTAATCTTAGTATGACCATAATAAGAGATTATCAGTTACTTGCAAAACAAGAGGCAACTACCGGTCAAATAAATCCTTATTTATTTCAATTAATTAAAGTTTTTAAAGAAAAATATTTGGAAGTTTATTCGGAGTATTCTTTTTGTGATATTTCTAAATTAGAGGCTGTTATTACTTATTTAAATGAAATCTATCTATTAGATGGAGAACAAGATTTTCTTAATTCCGATTGGTATATCATTTTATTTGGACAAGATGAAAATCAAAAGAATGCTTTATTTTATAGTCGAATTATGAATAGTATTAGCGAAGAAAGCGAAGAATATGAGGATGTGGAAGATGAGGAAGAAGTAGAAACATCGAATCTTCCTAGTGAAGTAACTTATATTGATAGCGAAATTGATTTCTTTTTATGTTATTTTATTATTTTATTACATCAATATTTAAAACAAAGTCCTGATATCTTTATTAAAGAATCTCTAAATATTAAAAAATATTTACTTATTACTATTATTCCTAGTATGGAAGATTATTTTTTAGAAACGAGATCTTTGGATGATTTTACTTTTGAAAATTTTAATAGAAATTTATTAACCAATTCTTCTTTTTCTAGTTTGTTTTTAATTGTTATGGAAAGTATTGATGCTTTTAATCTTATTGATTTAGAATTAAATAGAAAATTAAAAGAAGAAATTATTATAAAAGCTCTCTTTATTCGATCTTTCTTAGATTTATCTATTAACGAAGAACATTTAAGTCAAGTTAAAAACAAAATCCTTTATAGTAAATTTTATAAGAATGAAAATAATCAATTTGCTACTTCTATTGTCGATGATATTATTTTTAGAGAAAATGGTTTAGACTTAATTCGAAATAAATTCTAGTACTTGTTAAAATACTTAGTTTGTGGTAAACTATACTAGTTTTATAAAAGAAAGGAGTAATTTTATGGAAAAAATCATAAATATTGCTGTGGTTGCCCATGTTGATGCTGGTAAAAGTACCCTTGTTGATGCATTATTGGAACAAAATGGAGTATTTGATTCTCACGAAGATGCTCCTGAAAGAGTAATGGATTCTAATGACCTTGAAAAAGAAAGAGGTATTACGATTTATTCTAAAAACTGTGCGATTCGTTATAAGGATTATAAAATAAATATTGTTGATACTCCAGGACATGCTGATTTTTCGAGTGAAGTAGAACGTATTATGAGAACAGTAGATACTGTTGTTTTACTTGTTGATTCGGCTGAAGGACCTATGCCTCAAACTCGTTTTGTTTTAAGTAAAGCATTAGAACAAAACTTAAAGCCAATTTTATTTATTAATAAAATTGA
Source organism: Bacilli bacterium (assembly GCA_017888105.1). Classification (GTDB taxonomy): domain Bacteria; phylum Bacillota_I; class Bacilli_A; order RF39; family UBA660; genus Caccenecus. The sequence goes on along the minus strand of JAGHGS010000166.1, from coordinate 1,634 downwards.
TAAGAAAGATGCTAGACCTTTAGAAGTTGTAGATATGACATTTAATTTATTTATGGAACTTAATGCTACGGATGAACAGCTTGATTTTCCTATTGTTTACGGAGTTGCTAAGAATGGAATTGCTAAACTTTCTTTGGATAGTGAAAGCGATAGTATTGAGCCTTTACTTGAAACAATTCTAAAGCAAGTAGAACCATTTAAAGGAAACGAGAATGATCCTTTACAACTTCAAATTTCTAATCTTGATTATGATGATTATATTGGTCGACTTGGAGTTGGGCGAATTAATAAAGGAAAAATTAAAAGTGGTGAAATGGTTTCTTTAATTAAAAATGATGGTAAAGAAGAGTCATTTAGAATTAGTAAGCTATTTGTTAATGAAGGAATTAAGCGGGTAGAAAAAGAAGTTGCATATTTTGGTGATATAGTAACAATTGCTGGATGTGCAGATATTTCCATTGGAGACACCATTTGTGAGAAAGGAATAAATGATCCTCTCCCTCCAATTCATATTGAGAAACCAACTCTATCTATGAATTTCTTAGTTAATTCTTCTCCTTTTGCAGGAAAAAGTGGTAAATTTTTAACTTCTCGACATATTCGTGAAAGACTCGAAAGAGAACTTGAAACAAATGTTGGGTTAGTTGTTGAAGAATTAGAAGGTACTGATGGTTTTAAAGTAAGTGGTCGTGGTGAACTTCATTTGTCTATTTTACTTGAAAATATGCGTCGGGAAGGATATGAACTTTCTGTTTCAAAACCAGAAGTATTATTAGAAGAGATTGATGGCAAAAAGTATGAACCGTTTGAAAAAGTAATTATTAATGTTCCAAATGATTATTCTGGTACTGTTATTAATGATTTACAAGAGAGAAAAGCTACTTTAGAAGTCATTACTAACAATGAAGAAAATAATTATGTTCATTTGGAATTTAGTGCTCCTACTAGAGGTTTAATTGGATATCGTAGTTCATTTATTACAAATACCAAAGGAGAAGGCGTTATGGTCCGAAGTTTTTCAGAATATAAACCTTATGTTGGACCAATTGCTAGAAGAAAAAATGGAGTGCTCGTTTCTATGGAAAACGGAAAAGCTTTAGGATATTCATTGTGGAATTTAGAAGATCGTGGAACTCTCATTATTGAACCTGCTACAGAAGTTTATGTTGGTATGATTATTGGTATTCATAATCGTGATAATGATTTAGATGTTAATCCATGCAAAAATAAGAATTTAACAAATACTCGAGCTAGTGGTAGTGATGAGGCAATTAACTTAACGAAACCGAAGAAGTTTACTTTAGAAGAAGCTTTAGAATTTATTGAAGATGATGAATTAGTAGAAATTACTCCTACAGATATTCGTCTTCGCAAAAAAATATTAGATCCTAAAGATCGTTTTAGAGGTAATAGATAAGAATAATTCATGTGAGTTATTCTTTTTTTATTAAAAAGAAGCACTTATTTCAATGCTTCAATCTCTTTTCTGGTTAAACCAGTATATTCAATAATGTCGTTTATATTTAATCCTTTTTGGATCATATTTTTAGCAATTTCTGTAATCCCCTCTTTTTTACCTTCTACTAAACCTTCTGCTTTTCCTTCTTTTACACCCTGTCTTTTGGCATATCTTT
>JAGHGS010000165.1 GCA_017888105.1 Bacilli bacterium | reverse complement strand
CCTCCAAACAGTACCGTAGCAATAGCAATCGCTGTAAAAGTAGTTTCTAGAAAAATTTTAAAAAAGGCACGATTAGAAAACACTTTTAAAAAGGCTTCGTCAAATTCTAAACTACTTAATAAATCTAATTTTACTAGCTCTTCATTTTTATATTGATTTTTTTCTTCCGTTATCTTATTTCCTTCTTTTAATAATATTTCTTTTTCCTTTAAATATTCTTCTAATTTCGCTTTTAATTGTAAAATTGCTGTTTGGTATAAATCCATAATATCGCCTACTTTCTTTTCTAAAATCATCGTATTCTTTAAAATTTACTTCAAACCATTAAAATTTCTTTTTCTTGAAACATCCGGCATATCAAACTCTTTAAAAGGAGTGTCACTTAATCGTTCTATTAATAAATCATAATTTTTCAATATTTCTTCAATATTTTGTTCATCTGTTTTTATTTGTTGATATAATCTTTCGCAATCTTCTTTTTTTAAACGAAGCATTTGTTTTTTTACTTCTAGCTCATTATGTTTAATCTGATTTTCCGATAATCCAAAAGAAGGTCGATTAAGAGAATGATTTATTTCAATCGCTTGATAAAAGGCAAAAAACGCTCCCAAAATACTAGCACCAGCAGCAGGAAATATCAAAGAGGAAAGAAGAAACATATATACTCCATAAGCCTCAACCAAATGAAATAACATAAGAAACAATCCAAGTCCCATTAAAAGGAAAAGAGTCCCTACCCCAATAGGAATAACTAAAATAATTTTCCCTTTTTTCTTCTTATTCGAATTACAAGTTAATGATATTTGCTCCTGTTCTAAATCAATATTATGAATTTCCCAATCTAAATTCTTTATTTTTTCTTCTAAAAGTTTTAAATAAAAAGAAATTTTTTCTAGATTTTCTTCCCCTTTTTTTAAAAAAGATAAATCTTCCATTCCAAAACCTCCATAGAGTAACAAACTTATGTAGAAATATTCTTTATTTCTGCATCTACATATCCTTCCTGAAATTTCACACGAATCATATCATCTAAACTTAAATCTTTACTACTTTTAATTACTTTATCCTCTTTCGAACAAGAGAATAACCTTTTTCTAAAATTCCTAAAGGATTAACCAATTTTAAAGTATTAACAAGCATTTTATAATCATGATCGCTCTTTAAAATAATACTTTTAATGCTATTATAAAGTGTTTTTTCTTGAAACACAAGTTTTTCTTGTTGTCCTTGAAATAATCTCATAGGATCTCTCATTACAAAAGAACTCTTAATATGATTTAATTGCATCTCATAATTTTCTAATTTCTTTGTCATGTAATTATTCAATACTTCTATCATATTATCTAATTTTTGTTCTTTTATTTCATACAAAGATAAAGGATTTTTTAAAATATAAGAATTGCGAACATGATCCAAACGTAATTTACTTTGATGTAAAGCATTCATCATAAATTCATTTAAACGAATATCGTAAGAATGGAGCATATTATTTATTTCACTTACCGTTGGTACCGCCATTTCTGCAGCTCCAGTTGGCGTTGGAGCTCGAAGGTCTGCAACAAAATCAGCAATCGTAAAATCCACTTCATGTCCAACAGCACTAATAATAGGAACATTTGCTTCATATATTGCTCGAGCAACAATCTCTTCATTAAATGCCCATAAATCTTCAATGGATCCGCCACCACGTCCAACAATTAAAACATCAAGATCATATTTTCCACTATCAGCCTCTTTAATTTGTCTTACAATATCCGGAGCAGCATCTCTTCCTTGAACCAAAGCTGGAAAAAGAATCGTTTCTACAATTGGAAATCTTCTTTTAATCGTCGACAAAATATCTTTAATTGCCGCCCCAGTTGGAGCAGTAATAATACCTACTCTTTTTGGAATCTTAGGAATGGGTTTCTTATGTTCTGGTAAAAAAAGTCCTTCTTTAGACAACTTTTCCTTTAATTTTTCAAATTCAATATATAATGCTCCTAAACCATCCACTTCCATTTTATCCACATAAATTTGATAAGTACCAGCAGTCGGATAACAAGAAATTCTACCTTCAACTAATACATTCATTCCATCTTCTGGTTTAAAATTAAGAGTAATCGCACTTGAATAAAACATAACTGCACTAATTCTAGACGTATCATCTTTTAAAGTAAAATACAAATGTCCTCTTGTATGATTTTTAAAATTAGATATTTCTCCACGTAAAAATACTTTTCTTAAAAATACATTTTCATCAAACATACTTTTAATAAAAGCATTTAATTCGCCAATACTAATATACTTATCTTCCATAATTACACCTTTTTTCATTCAAAACATTCACAATTCTTTCATAATGATCTTCATACAATTGTAAAAAAAGAGGATTAATTTGACATTGATACTGAGCTTCTATTATTTGAAATAAATTCAAAATATTTCGAGGGCATGCTTTCTTTAAATAACCATCAACCATTTGTTGATCATTACGTTCTAAAGATTCATAAAACAAAAGAAAATCTTCTTCTATCGCTTGATTAATACTCCCATTCAAATACACATCATGATCAAAGCAAATATAAGGCTTTCCACCCACTCTTAATATAGCTCCATTATCTAAAAGTACAATTCTTGCTTTTTCATTAATTAAAAATCCCCAATTCCGATCATGACGATCATCATTCATAAATAGTATATCATATAGATACATCCGAATCATATCTTTTTCTAAAATTTCATCAAAAAAAGATAGAGAACGTAAAACTTCTGTAATCTCATCTAATGTTTTTCCATCAAAAGCATACTCATGAGCTAAAATAAAATTATGATTATTATTTAAATCTAAAGAAACAGCATAACTCTTATTCCCTATTTTAACTCTAGAATACTTAGCACAATTAAGATTAAATAACCTTGCCAAATAATAACCAATAATTTCTTTTAACTCATCATCCGGTTTTACAAAATAATTTGCTCCCGAAATATTTATTTCTCCAACATGAATACGATTAGTACTAGCAATAATATTTTTACTAATTTGCTTATTAACCTTAAACATTTTCTTCTTTAACAACCTTATCTAATATTGCATTAATCATTTTTCGAACTGAATCATCACTATACTTTTTAGCAAGTTCAACCGCTTCATTAATAATAACCACAAAAGGAGTATCGGTATATTTTAATTCATATAAAGCAAGACGTAAAATAGATGCACCTGTCTTATCAATCCGAGATATATCCCAATCTTTCATTTTACTATTAGCAAGTTTATCTAATTCGTCTTGATAAGTAACAACACCATAAACCATGTCTTTCACAAAATCATTTTCTACATCAATATTATCCTTAATAATATCTTCAACATTACAATCAAGCCCATTACTTTTCATTAAATCATATTGATAAAGTATAATCATTATTTTTTCTCTTAACTCACTACGTGTAGCCACATCAATCACCTTTTTTAATTATATTATAATTTATAGGATATTTCAAGCAAAGAAAAAGCAAGATAGACAACTTGCTAAGAAACTACATATGGATCACTAATAGTTCCACTTCCTGTTATTGTATTATTAGTTGTCAGACAGATTACTGGGCGCACACCAAGCGTGCGATCCACGCCGAAGTTGTCGAGCTGGCCAGCCGAATACACAGCGAACACGAAAGCATCGCCAGATGAATACGTGTAATACGGAGACATGGTCCAATAATAGTTTCCTGTGTAAAGGTAATATCCATAGTTAGTTGTTGTTCCGGCTGCCCCTGCATACATGACTTCATCTGCTGTAATGAGTCCTATTTTCGTTGTATACAAGTCATTGGTATTACTACATTCATAACTTGGGGTTCCATTACTTCTTCTTTCATAGGCTGCATAATAGAATGTACTACTAGGCTCGCTACTCCACGAGTATCCACTTGCCATTTCTCGGTCATTACAAAATCCCGCACTTCCTCCACTGGCTATCTTGTTATCATAACTTTGCAAGTTATTACTATACCATGTATCGAGTATTCCTTTTATGGTACTTGCTGTTCCTCCATTTTGACTACTTGGTCGCTGTGCATTTGTTTGATATGTATATCCTACATAGTAACTTAGATTAGAACTACTATTGAATGCGCTTGTTTGTGTTTGAGTATAATCCGTACTTCTATCATTATATCCATTGGCGAGTATTGTTTCTTTTCCTGCTGCATCTACTTCTGATTTCTCTCCACTATAAATGATTCGCACGGTTCCATCTTCATTAATTCGGATAATTCGCCAATATTTGTTTGCAAATACCAAATAATTATTTTCTACATCTCCTCTATAGTAGTATGTTGTTCCTTTACTTGTGGTTTCTTCATAGATTCCTACAGTCTCTTCTCCACACGTTCTTGCTGTTCCGTTATATGTCTTACTTGTACAACTTGTTTTACTAAAATCTGGGGTATCTAAGTTTACTTCGATTGTTCCTAGTATCGTATCCACTTTCTTAGTTGTTGCAGTTACAAAATCCAAATAACATTTTGTTCCCTTTGTTGTAAACGGTGTTATGGTTAAATGCTGAGTATTCATATCATAATTTAGTGTTATATTACTATCTTCTTCTCCCTTTACAGTGCAATAACTATCTTCTGTTAATTCATAATTACCAGTTGGTATAGTATCAGATGGTTCTCCGTCAACTGTTATAGCAACTATATTTAAATCTGCCAAACTATAATTAATTGTTCCGTTTACCAAAGGAATACTTTGAGTTGTTCTGTATTTTGCTCTTGTAAAGTTTAATATTAATGCACTAATAATTGCTACTACCACAACTCCTATTATGATATTTCTTTTTAAATGACTTTTCTTTAATACCTCAAATTTCATAAATTCTCTCCTAACATGATGCTAGGCTTCATTTTATTAATCATGAAAATAATCTATCATGGACATATGATAAGTTTCCTAGCTTACATATTAATTATAAATTTGGGTACTCTAAAAGTCAAGAAAAATTTTGGCATTTCGGGACTTTTTTATTTTCAAAAAGAAAACATGAGAGAATAATTTTGGTGAAATATAATGATATATAACACAAGACTAATAAAATTAAGAGAAGAAAAAAACTTAAAACAATATGAAGTAGCAAAGATATTAAAAATATATAAAGGATTATACAATCAATACGAAAAAGAATATGAAATTATACCAATTAAACATCTAAATACTTTATGTAATTATTTTAATGTTTCTTTTGATTATATTTTTGGATTTACCAATATTTCAAATTATGCAAATTCAAATAATGAAGTAGATTCTAAAAAAAGCGGCAAAAGATTAAAAGAATTCCGCAAAGAGCAAAAAATTACTCAAACAACTCTTGGAAAAGAATTAAATTGCTCTTATGGTACAATTGCCGGATACGAAATAGGAAGATACTTAATTGCTACTCCTTTTCTATATACTATTTGTAAAAAATACAATATATCTGCAGATTATCTTCTAGGAAAAATAGATAACCCCAAGTATTTAAAATTTAAAGCAAAAGACATTAATCAACAAAATGATTAATGTCTTTTATTCTATTTCTTTTAATTCAAATAATAAATTTAAAGCTTCCATTGGTGTTATATGTAAAGGATCTATCGTCTTTAATTTATCTCTTAACTTATCCTCCTTTGGTTCATCAAATACCATAGAAAGTTGCCGATTATCCGAGGCCTTTATCTTCTTTATTTCCCCCTTCTCATAACCATCTAATATTTCTTGTGCTCTATCTAGCAAATCTTCTGGCATATGAGCAAGTCTAGCAACATGTATTCCATAACTTTTATCCGCTGGACCATTTTGAACTTTATGTAAGAAAGTAATCATATTTCCTTCTTCCCTAGCTGCTACATGAACATTTTTTACATTTAAAAATTCACTTTCCAAACGAGTAAGTTCATGATAATGAGTAGAAAAAAGCGTTTTACATTTTATATTTTTAGCAACATATTCAAGAATTGCTTGAGCAAGACTCATACCATCATAAGTAGCAGTCCCTCTGCCTAACTCATCAAACAAAATAAGACTATTCTTAGTTGCATGAACAAGTGCATTTTGTGCTTCCTTCATTTCTACCATAAAAGTAGATTCCCCACTTACCAAATCATCACTCGCTCCAATTCTAGTAAATATTTTATCAAAAATTCCCAAATTAGCGGATTTTGCTGGTACAAAAGAACCCATTTGAGCCATAATAATTATAATGGCAAGCTCTCTCATATAAGTTGATTTACCACTCATATTTGGTCCTGTAATAAGTAAAATATCCGTTGCTTCATCCATTAAAATATCATTAGGAACATAAGCCTCTTTACTTACTTTCTCAATAACAGGATGTCTTCCTTCAATAATTTCAATTTTATTATCTAGATTTAGACTTGGACGAACAAGATTTAATTCATCACTACATACAGCAAGAGATATAATTGCATCAATCTCACTAATTACATCGGCTGTCTTCTTAATTTCCAAAATTTCATCTTTAATACGATTACGAATCTCACTAAAAAGCTCATATTCCAATTCAAATATCTTTTCTTCCGCATTCAAAATTAATGCTTCTTTTTCTTTTAACTCTGGAGAAATATATCTTTCATAATTCGTAAGAGTTTGACGTCTCTCCCAACCCCAAGCTTCACTTACATTTATCGCTTGACCTTTCGATACTTCAATATAATATCCAAATACTTTATTAAATCCTACTTTTAAATTTTTAATTCCCGTGCTTTCCTTTAACTTAGCTTCAAATTCCGCAATAAAATCTTTCCCACCTGAGCGAATACTTTTTAACTCATCAAGTTCTTTATTATAACCATCTTTAATTAAATACCCTTCTCTTACACTAATTGGTGGATTTTCATAAATACTTCTCTCTAGTAAATCATATAATTCATCATGCGTATTAATCTTATAATCTAGTTTAATATTTTTTAAAATATCAGCAATTCGTGGTAAAACACTCAAAGAGTTTTTAATTTGTAACAAATCTCTTGCATTTAAATTCCCACATATTACTTTCGCACATAATCGTTCTAAATCATAAATTTGATACAAAAGTCCTCGAAGTTCATCAGTTTCCATAAAATTAGTATTAAAAATTTCAATTTTATCATAACGATCCAAAATCTTTTCTTTATTCCGCAAAGGATTAAGAAGCCATTGTTTAATCTTTCTAGAACCCATCGCTGTTTTGGTTTTATCAAGAAGCCATAAAAGCGAATAAGTTCTCTCTTTTAAACGTAAAGTCTCTACTAATTCCAAATTACGAACCGTATGAATATCCATTTCTAAATAATCATTTTTATTAACTATTTCAACACTCGATATATGATGCAAATCTTTAAGTTCTTTTACAACTAAATAATATAAAAGATGACGAATCCCCTGTTTAACCCGAGCATCTTCGACACAATCAATTAAAGATTCATATCCTTCTGTTAAATACTCATGACTAACCGATACTTCAATTCCATAGGTATTTTTTAATAAATGAACCAATTCGATGTCTTCATTATTTTCCAAAATAACTTCTTTTATTCCCAAATGTAAAATTTCATTTACTAAATTTTCTTTACGATGAGTAATACTTAAACTTTTAAGTTCTCCAGTTGAAATATCCGCATAAGTAATGAGATACAAATAATTTAAATCTAAAACACTAGCAATATAATTATTATCATGTTCGTTTAAACTTTCTAAATTAACAACTGTACCCTTCGAAATTACCTCAACGACTCCTCTTTTAACCGTTCCCTTTACTGTCTTAGGATCTTCTAATTGTTCACAAATCGCAATCTTATAACCCTTTTCTACTAATTTTTCAATATAAGGAGTAACACTATGATAAGGAACTCCACACATTGGAACCCGTTCTTTTAAACCAGCATTCTTCCCTGTTAAGGTTAATTCAAGTTCTCTGGATGCTATAATACCATCCTCAAAAAAAAGTTCATAAAAATCGCCCAATCGATAAAACAAAAGTTCATCAGGATGTTCATCTTTAATTGTCATATATTGCTTCATCATTGGACTAAGTTCTTCTCTATTTACTTCATTTCTGTTCATTTTACTGCCTCTTTTACTTCCAAGATTTATTATACCATTGATATTTTTTTTTGCAAAGAAAAAATGTAAGTTTATCTCTTCAAACTTACATTTGCAACATTCTCCAAATATCTTTCACCCTTAGAACTTAAAACAAGCATAGAATTTTCTTTTGAAGAATCTTCATACGTAAAATATCCTTCATCAAAATATCGAAAAGGATGTCTTAAACGCGTAATATACTTATCTAAATTAATACCAGGGTTTGGATAATTTTTTCGAAGAAAAGATAATATATCTTCTAAAGAATATCCATCTTTTACTTGCGTTAAAAACTCATGTTTAATCTGCTTTTTATAGGCTTTAATTTGTTCTTTATTAGAAGAAGCAAGAACATAAGTCTTCCTATGATAAAGATCATTTTTAATCTTCCAATTTACTTCTTTAATTTTTTCAGATATTTGTCGAATCTTTTCACTTTTTTCTTCATCTGTAATCGTATAATCGTTAATCACTTGAACTCTTAAAACATATAAATCTCGTCTTAAAGCAAGTAACTGATCATAATGCATTAATATTCCCCATTTCGTTTTAATATTCTATCAAAAATAACAAAAAAAGTCAAAAAAATGTGGGAATTAAAGGATCCCACTAATGAAATTTGAAACTATCCCGCCCATATATAAAGAAACGAGCAATATAGGCAGGATATAACTATATGAACTTATAAACATTATAACATAAATAAGCACAATGTCAATACATTTTGTTCTTATAGTTATTTTTTATAATACATAGTGACCCCAGGTTATTATGTATTTTTT
>JAGHGS010000164.1 GCA_017888105.1 Bacilli bacterium | reverse complement strand
ATGAAATAGTCTATGCAGGCATAATATATGGTTCAAAGAATGACAAAAGTTATCTTTATAATGCCTTCGATTATTGGACAATAACATCAGGAGGATTTTATGTTGATAAAGAACACCCAGCTAAAGAGTGGTCTGATGTTTTAACTGTTGGTCCAGCAGGGCAATTGAGCAGTTGGGGAGTAAATAATATTACATTTGGAATTCGACCAGTCATTAATTTGAAGTCCGATGTTCAATTTTCAGAAGGTATTGGCACTGCTTCTAATCCATATGTAGTAGTTGAATAAATTCTTGCCTATGGCTCTTTTTCCTTTACCCATAGGCGAGTATAATACACAAAAGAGTGAAACATTTTTTGTACTTTGGTTTCACTCTTATTTTTTTGTATTTAAAAAACATAACAATTAAAGTTATGCTTTTGTAATAAGAAAATCAACTAATATTTCTGGATCTTTATGATTAATTGCTATATCATAAATAATATTAATAATAGGCATTTTAATCTTTCGATTCTTGGTTAATCCTTTAATAGAGAGTAGGGTATAATAACCTTCCGTTGTATTTTCTTTTAAATATTCATCAATTTTCTCTTGTTCTTGTCTTTCACCAAGTAATTTTCCATAACGGTAATTTCTACTTTTTGGTGAACCAGCTGTAAGCATCAAATCACCAATTCCAGCAAAAGATAATATTGTTTTAGGATTACATTCCAATTTTACTAACAATTCTTTAATATCATGCATCGATTCTGTAATTAAGAAAGCTCTAGTTGATTCACTAAATCCAAGTCCATCTAAAATTCCAGCTGCAATAGCAATTACATTTTTAATACTACCACAAAGTTGTGTTCCATCTAAATCTCTGTTTTCTCTCAATTTTACTCTTTCATTAGCAAAAGCAAGCTCGGCACATTTAAAAGCCTTATTACTGGTAACCGCAACTGATAAACCTACTGGTTCATTATTAATTAAATCAATTGCAAAAGTAGGTCCAGAAATAACCGCAATATGTTTTGCTTTTAACTCGTTTCTTACAATATCAGATAAGAAAGAATAAGTATTATTTTCAATTCCTTTTGAAGCAATACAAATAGGAGTTAAAGTATTAAAATACCTTCTCATACTTTGACAAGTTTCACGAACATACTTTGCAGATGTAGCTAAAACCACAAAATCTGTGTTTTCCAAAGCTTCTTTAATATCACTAGTAACTTTAATTGTATCTGGAATAAACACGTCTGTAATTGGCTTTAAATCATGTTTTTCTAAAAAATGTTTTTCTAGATCTTTACTTTCAGTCCACATAGTAACAGTATGCCCATTACTAACCATATCAAGACTTAATGCAACCCCATAAATTCCTGTTCCAATAACACTAATTTTCATTTTCCACTCCTCATTTCATCATATATTCTATTTAAATTACTTTCATATTTATTATTCTTTTTATGATAATATTTTTTATTCTTTAATTTCTCAGGCATATATTCTTGATAAATATAATCATTTTTATAATTATGCGGATAAATATAATTCGGAGATCCTTCAATAATATGCTTTGGTATTTCACCTGCAAGTCCTTTATTAATATCGCTAATCGCAGCATCAATACCTAGTAGAGTACTATTACTCTTTGGAGATAAAGCCATTTCTGTAACAACTTGTCCTAAAGGAATTCTAGCTTCCGGAAGTCCTACTAACTCTGCTGCTTGTATTGCTGCCATCACCTTTGGTCCAATTCCCGGATTAGCAAGCCCGATATCTTCATAAGCAATAACACTCATTCTCCGGTAAATACTATCCAAATCTCCCGCAACAATAAGTCTTGCTAAATAGTGTAGGGCAGCATCTACATCACTACCTCGAATTGATTTTTGAAAAGCACTTAAAACTTGATAATGACCATCTTCATCTTTATCATGAAAAAATACTGGTTTATTATTTATTTTTTTAATATCTTCAATGGTAATATTATGATTTTCAGTCGCATAATATGCAACTTCCAAAGTATTAATCGCAGATCGAAAATCTCCAGAAGATAGGGTAGCAATATATTTCAAAACATCTTCATCTATTTTTAAATCCGGAAGATATTCACCCGCTCTTTTTAAACCTTCCATAATATCATCCGCACTTAATTCTTTCAATTCAAAAATTTGACATCGACTACGAATCGCTGGATTAATCTTATGATAAGGATTTGAAGTAGTAAGCCCAATTAAAATAATTAATCCAGATTCAATATGAGGAAGCAAAATATCTTGCTTATCTTTATTCATTCTGTGAATTTCATCAATAACAAGAATCATTTCCCCATACATTTTTGCTTCTTCAATAGCAATATCAAAATCTGCTTTATTATTCGTAGTAGCATTTAAAAATTTAGATCGTATTTTCAGTTCATTAATTAAAGCATTCGCAATACTTGTTTTTCCAATTCCCGGTTTCCCATACAAAATCATAGAAAATATTTTACCATTCGAAACCAAATTTGTTAAAACTTTACCATCCCCAATTAAATGTTTTTGACCAATTACTTCCTTTAAAGATTTTGGACGAAGTATATTCGCAAGTAATTCCATAAATAATCCTTTCTACATATCTCAATTAAATTATAACACATTTCTTAATCTAATTAAAGTATATAATACAATTGTACGTATGTCAATCTAAAAAAATTTATGATATAATTAATAAGGTGACGAATAATGAAAAAAGATGAGTTAGAAGAAATATTTAAATATAATTCGGAACTTAATAAATATATAAATGAATATCTAAATGCTGAATACAACACCAGCAAAAACACGAGAAATTCTTATGCAACCGACCTTTATTTATTAGCAAAACACTATCCAAAAAGAAACATTAAAAATATAGATAAAGAAGACATTAGGGAGTATTTACGAAAAAGTGATAAATCAAGCAAAACAAAAGCAAGATATTTAACCTCAATAAACAATTTCTATAAATATTTAATAGAAAATAATATCATAACAAAAAATCCATGTGATGGTATTAAAATGCCAAAAATTGAAAAAAAATTACCCAATTATTTAACAATTGAAGAAGTTGATAACTTATTAAATATTCGTGCTAGTACATCTTATGATTTACGTAATAAAGCCATGTTAGAAGTTCTTTATGCAACAGGAATGCGTATTAGTGAATTATGTGATTTACCAATGAGTAATTTATTTTTAGAAGATGGATTAATTAAAGTTTTTGGAAAAGGAAGCAAAGAAAGGTTAGTTCCTATAAATAATATTGCTATAAAAGCTTTAGAGGAATATTTAAAATTTGGAAGGGGAGCATTACTTGGAACGAAAACAAGTGAATATGTATTCATCAGTTCAAGACACACTAAAATAACAAGACAAGCTTTCTTTAAGTATATCAAGAAATTATGTAGAGAAAAGGGAATTAAAAAAGATATTAGTCCGCATATTTTAAGGCATTCTTTTGCAACTCACTTACTTAATAATGGCGCTGATTTAAGAGTTGTTCAAGAACTTCTAGGCCATAGTGATATATCAACCACCCAAATATATACTCACTTATCAAACGAAAAATTAGAAATGGAATACGAAAAGCATCCTTTATTGCATGAAAAAAGCCACCATTAAGTCGTGGCTTCTATAATTAGCGAGCTTCTCTATTTGCTTTAGAACTTCTTTCGCTTTTTTCATTTCTAGAATTTCTAGATTCACTTCTAGAATTTCTACAATTCTTATTATTTCTAGAGTTCTTATTTTCTCTATTATTTTTCATGTTCTTTTACCTCCCACTATTATTATGGTTTAAATAAGAAGAAGCATTCATATAATTTAATGGTGATTATATGGAAATTATTGGTGCATTACTAGTTTCTACCATCGCTGGTTTATCTACCATATTAGGGGCTTTTGTAATTTTTTTTAAATTTAAAGAAAACAATATCAATAAATTTATTACAGCATCTCTGGCTTTCTCTTTAGCAATTATGATAGGAATCAGCATTACTGATCTAATACCCGAATCAAGCTATATCCTACTTTCAAATTATGGAATAGGAAAGGGGATATTATTTTCAATTCTAGCCTTTATCATTGGAATGATTTTGGTAAAATACTTACATAAATTAATGGATAAAACCGAAGCTCAAAATGATTTATATAAACTAGGAATTTTAAATATGCTAGCCTTAATTCTCCATAATTTCCCAGAAGGAATTGCAACATTCATGAGTTCTTATAAAGATATTGAATTAGGTTTAAAATTAGGCCTTGCCATTGCCTTTCATAATATACCCGAAGGAATATCAATCGCAGTACCTATTTATTATGCTACAAAATCAAAAAAGAATGCCATTTTTAAAACCTTTCTATCTGGAATAGCAGAACCAATTGGAGCAATACTAGCCTATATTTTTTTAAGCAAATATATAACGGATTCCCTAATTAGTATTATCCTTTTACTAGTAGGTGGAATCATGATCACCCTAGCAATCGAAGGAATACTACCAAAAGCGAAGAAATATAACTTAAATAAATATTTATATCTAGGATTATTAATAGGTATTATATTAATATTAATTAATTATTTTTGCTTTTAGATTGATTTTTAATAAAAAATAAAATATAATATCTCCTAAACGAAGAAGGAGATTATAATGTCTGAAAAAATCAAAGAATTTATTAAAAAATGTGAAATACCACTGATTGTTTCTTTTTTAATAGGAATAGCCCAAGCAATAAACTATCTTTTAAATACATCATATTATAACTATTTTAATATTAATTCATCATTAATAAATATAAACCCTTTAAATGGAATCATAGCAATAGTAATATTTGCTATAAAAGCAGTACTTCTATTATGTGAAATATATTTATTGTATGAAATGTTTATGCTAATTTATAATAATAGAAAAAATCTAAAAAAGAATTACTCAATTTTAAAAAGAATCAAAATAATAACAATAGCATTAATATTAACGATTATTGGCTTTCAAATATTTAACAATATAATCAATTATTGTTTAACAAAAGAATGGCAATTCGAATGGAAGACAACCTTAATTTGTAGTTTGACTGCAATCGTTGTATGTTTTGCCAAAATAGGAATCACCCTATTCAAAAATAAAGAGAGTAGGGAAGAAGAAACAATTCAATTAGGTGACTATATTCTCTTAATTCTAATATTATGTTCCATAAGTATCGTTATAATCAATGAAATAATAAATATAGGTATAAATAACGCTCAAAATCAAAAAACATTTCTAATTAATGTAAATGAAAATAAAATTATCTTATATAATGATCAAAATACGTCAATTATAGCAAATTATGATTATAATGAAAAAGACCATTCAATCACAATATATACAGATGAATTAGAAAAAATAAATAACGATAACATGAAATTTACCACAAAGACATTTAATGAAGTAGTAATAAAACATTAATTTGTTTTATTTCGAAAGAACAAAGTTAACATAATATATATTTAGCGAACTAATAAATTCGAAGAAAAAATCATGAATCCTTGCAAAATCTTTTTAACGAACCATTGAATTATTAAAAGCTTTTGTAATATCCGCCATATTTCCATTACAAAAGCTATTCTAATAATATCAGAATCAAATTTAAATTTTTATAAAAACATTTTAATATTAAAAATGAAAATAATTATTAACCTTATTTTATAAATTAAAAAAGGTTATAAAACACGCGCGTATATCATTATTTATATAATTAAATAAGGTTATAATATATATATACATCAAAAAAGAACTCATAATAAGTTCTTATTTTAAATTACTAGAATACCAATAATAATTTCCTTGATCATCCATCTTAAAAGTATGTTCATAAAGAACGCCATATTTTTGAACGAACTGAGCATCAATTTCCAAGTCTTCATGATCTTCTAATTCTTGAGTACAAGTCGTAACTTCGTTATCAAAACTGTTTGATGAGTAACATTTGTTACCAGAAACTTTTAAATAATAATCACTAATAACGATATCACCATTCATTTTTTCCACTGCTTTATCCATTAATCGATAGACGGTAGCTTCTGGAGTTAAAGATTGAACAAAAGTCTCTGCTTCTCCACAATAATAACTCTCACCATCTAAATAACATGCATCCGTACTATTAATATAAAACTCTGAATCATCTGGCAAATCATGACCATAAATCTTTCGATAAGCTTCCTCTAAATCCGATTTAGCAAAAGCATCATAATTACAATACTCTTCCCCTTCAACGGCAACGAACCGAGTCCCCTCGCCTATCTCACAAATATCGATATCATTATCATTCGTTGTAGTTACATCACTGGTTTCATTAGTAATTTGATCTTTATTAATTTCATAATAGGCCAAACACATCTTATTAGCATTTGAAATCGTATCATAAGTAACTTCCTCACCAGTATACTGATTTAATCCACCACAACGATTTACATCGACTTCTCCTAAATAGCGATACAAAGTAGTTATTTCATCACTTTTCAAATCCAAATGTTTATCGCCCAAAAAGATAACCAATAAAACAACTACTATTACAATAGCTATGCCAATAAAAAGTACAACCTTCTTCTTCATTACACTTTTCTCGTTTCTATTTCGGCAATTTTTTCTAGTACTTCTGCCGCATTTGCCTCAGTCATTTGATCATATCCAAGTTCTCTTAAAGCTTGAATCTTAATTGTATTTAATTGTTGTGTTCTACTTAATTTTTCTTCATTTTTTTGCTCAATTTCTTGAACAAAACGTTTATGACTTTCCTTTAATTTGCTTCTACTAGCTCCACCATTATTGTATAAAGTTAAAGCAGAATACAAAATACCTTCAAATATAAATTGTTTATCTTCATTAAAAGCATACTCATCTGGACGAATAAAACCAGTTGTTTTAGACATATATCCAAGGATATATTTAATTTCTGGAACATTATCAATTGATTGAAGCATATGATATAAATAACTTACCACATGAAAATTTTCATCTTTCTTATTCTCATCTAAAAGCTTTTCTTTTAGCAAATAATTAATATCGGCAAGTAAAGTTTGGCTTTCCTTATCAAGTCCTTTCATATCAAAATAATTATCCATATCATTTGTATTTTTAACTCCTTGATTAAGTCGATTTTCAACAGCCATTAAATAATCCGTTGTAATTTTAAT
This sequence comes from Bacilli bacterium, assembly GCA_017888105.1. GTDB lineage: Bacteria > Bacillota_I > Bacilli_A > RF39 > UBA660 > Caccenecus. Next base: position 4,559 of record JAGHGS010000164.1, on the reverse strand, counting down.
ACGTTGAATCGCATCATCCGTACCATCCTCAATATCAAGAAGTTTTAACAACAAAATCTTCTTCTCTTTTGGCCATTTATTCAAATCTTCTAACTCTAAATAATTATAAACCATTTGTCTTGAAACATTTAAATATTTAGCAAGTCGAACTTTAGAAATACCTAATTCTTGTAATAATTCATTTAAACTATTCATAATGATTCTCCTTTTTACTTTACACTCTAATTATAAATTACTTAACACTTACTTGTCAAGTGATAGTTGGGTAAATTAAGATAAATACCAGAGCTTTTCGCCATTTTTATAAACATCTTTAATAAAGCCACATCCGAGACATTCCTCTCCATCATAAAATACACATGCCTGACCTGGAGTAACGCTTTTAGCAAGAGTAGGATATTTCAAATAAATCTCGAAATCAGTAATTTTCTCAACCTGAACTGGTATTTCTTCTCCACGATAACGAAATTTAGCAGTTAAATTTTTAGGAAGTTCTCCTAAAAGATTGATGCGATCTAATATACAAGCATCACTATATAAATAATCACTATCACCAAAGGCTACATATAAAATATTTTTTTCGACATTCTTTCCGCATACATAATGCCTTTCAGTATCTCCACTAAGTCCAACGTTTCTACGTTGACCAATCGTATAATTCATAAGTCCGGTATGCCTGCCAATAATTTTTCCACTTTCAACATCGATGATATCTCCAGGATTTGGTTTTAAATAATTCTTAATAAACTCTTGATAATGTCTTTCGCCAATAAAACAAATTCCCGTAGAATCTTTCTTTTTCGCCACATTTAATCCTATTTTTAGAGCAATTTCTCTTACTTCCGGCTTCGTATATTCTCCCAAAGGAAATAATACATTTTCTAATTGATCCCTCGAAATATCAGCAAGAAAATAAGTTCGATCTTTATTTTGATCTTTTGCTTTATAAAGTTTCCCATCGATTACTTTTGCATAATGCCCTGTAGCAATAAGTTCTGCTCCTAATTTAAAAGCTTCTTTTTTAAATAAATCAAATTTTATAAACTTATTACATAGCATATCTGGATTAGGAGTTCTCCCCTTTTTAAGCTCATCTAAAAAATAAGTAAATACATAATCCCAATATTCTTTAATAAAATCAACACGGTGTAAAGGAATATCAAGAATACGACAAGCTTCTTTTGCATCGTTATAATCCTGTTCTTGTGGGCAAATTGATTCCCCTAATGTAGGATTCCCTAAATAATCATTATTTAAAGTAGCATCCCAATTCCGCATAAAAAGACCTTCTACTTGATAGCCTTCTTTCTTTAAAAGATAAGCTGCTACCGCAGAATCTACTCCCCCACTAATTCCAACAATCACTTTTTTCATATTTCATCACGTAAGTATTATACCACGGACACCTCTTTTAGTAAATTAAAGAATAAGAAAAGTAAGTTTTAATAAAATAGAACTTCCAAAAAAATATAAAAATAAATCATATAAAAAGATCGCCAAAATAGAAGCAAGAATCTTCATATATTCTTTTTTATAAGAAATTGACAAAGATGTTTCTTCTTCTTTATAAAAAAACTTGTGTTTAATAATAAAATAAACATTTTTTAAAATAATAAATAAACAACATAGAAAAAATAACTTAATTACAATATTATAAATAATTCCATAAACAAAGCCAGATACCTGAAATACTCTAAAAAATAAAAATATTGAATAACTAATACAAGTAAATTCCCAAATAATATAAAGAAAAAAGAAGACAATCCCAATAACAGCAAAAGAAGAACCAATTAAAAAAATAAGAGTAAAAATATGACTAAAAATAAAATTTACATGATTCTCCTGTAAATGAGTATCCAATGTTTCAATAGAAGAAATAAGATTAGTAGAGTCAATTTTTAAATAAAACAAAAAGCCTAATAATACCCCTAAAAATAATAAAAAAAGCAATATTCTTAGTTGCTTCCGATTAATTTTTAAGCTTGTCCCAAATAATTTCATATGCTTCACCTGTTAAATTATATTGAAAAAAAGGAAAAAATATGATAAATTATATAGAGAAAAAAAGAAATGGAGATATATTATGAGTAAAAGAGCAAGGAAAATTTTTGCATGGTGTATGTTAATTGCGATGATTGCATCCGTTGCCGCAACAGTAATATCATACGCAATTTATAGTTAAGAAAGGTAGTTCTGAAAATTTTAAATAATAACTAAGATTTTATAATTTTTTTATTTTTTATAGGAGTGTAGGTTTCATTTCAGAACTACGCTTTTATTTTAATATGAAAGATTAAAAAATTCAAGAAAAAGCGTTCGACAAAATTCGACACTTATTTTCTTATACTCTCATGAATTAAAATATCTAATAATTCAGAATAAGGAATCCCTGTTTCTTCCCATAATTTAGGATACATACTAATCTCAGTAAACCCAGGAATTGTATTAATTTCATTTAAAAGAATTTGATGATCATCGGTTAAAAAGAAATCAATCCTACTATATCCATGCAAGTTTAATATTTGAAATGCACGAATAGCAATATTCTGAATTTGTTTTTCTTCGGAATTAGAGATATCCGCTGGAATTATAGTTTTGCTTTTATTACTCTTATATTTAGCAGTATAACTGTAAAAATCATCTAAAGGAAGAACTTCACCAACACAACTTGCTAAAACCTTACGACCACGCTCTAAAATGGCACATTCAAGTTCTCTTCCCTTGATCGCTTTTTCTATTAAAATACGTTCATCAATCTTTAATGCTTCTTTGATTGCTCGCTCTAATTCATCACTCTGATTTACTTTAAAAACGCCAATGGATGATCCACTATTCGCTGGTTTTACAAACATTGGAAAAGTAATTTTTTTTAAAATCAAATTCAAAAGCTCCTTAAAATTATAAAAACTTCCATCTAAAATATAATAATCCTGATATTTCATAAAAGAAAGATATTCGGTTGTTTTAATATGATTTAATTCTAACAAATCTTTTGTATAAATTTTATCCATAGTAATAATACTAGAAGCCGGTTGATTTCCAACATAAGGGATATGTAAAAATTCAAAAATACTTGCTAGAATACCATCTTCTCCATTTTTTCCATGAATCATCAAAAAAACACAATCAAACCTCTTCAAAAAAGAAAAAGGATCATCTACTCTTTTTAAAGGTTCTGGCATAACACCGATTTTTATAACATCCACATTCGAAATATCAATATCCCACAAATAAAATTGATTTTCATGATCTAAATAAATGGGTGTAATATTATATTTTCTCTTATCTAAATTTTTAATAATAGAACAAGCAGATACCACAGATACATCATGTTCATTAGAAGAACTTCCAAATAAAACAGCTAATTTCATAAAACCTCCCTTTAAATATTATGCAAAAAAGCTTTTAAAAATGGTTGAAAAGCACCTGGAATCGCATACTTTTCACAAAGTTCCATCCCACTTGCCCAACAAAAAGACGGTTCATACTTTGTAAGCGTAATAACATATGCTTGCATATACCAAATTTGATGGCTAAAAACATGTTTATGAGAAACACTTTTATGAACGCTTTTAAATGCAATATTTTGAGTCTTTAACAATGTTTTTATCTCTTTTAAACTCATTTTTCCAAGTACGCTTGGAAATTCCCATAAATTTTTAAGCAATCCATCCGTTCTTTTTCGAATCACTACTTTATCTTGATAACAAAGTAAAAACACAGTATAAAAATATTCCTTTTTATCTTGCTTTAAAGTTTTAACAGGAAACTTACTCCAGCTTTGGTGTTTATATGCACAGCACTTTTCTTTTAAAGGACAAACTTCACATTTAGGTTTCCCACTCGGAAGACAAACAACTTCACCAAGCTCCATAAAAGCTTCATTAAAATTTCCAGTATCTTTTGGCATAATTTTCTCAATTTCTTCTCTTATTTGTTTTTTAGTGCGAGACAAATCAACATTTCTTTCATCTTCCAACATCCGAGTATAAACCCTTAAAACATTTCCATCAATCGTCGGAGTTTTTGCTCCAAAACAAATAGAAGCAATTGCCGATGCTGTATACTCACCAATCCCAGGAAGCTTCAAAATCTCCTCATAAATAGAAGGAAATACCCCTCCAAAGTCGTTCATAATCATCATTGCTGCCTTTTTCAAATTTCGAGCACGACTATAATACCCTAGCCCTTCCCATAATTTTAATAATTCATCTTCTGAAATATTTGCTAAAGTAAAAATATCTGGAATTCTTTCAATAAACCGTTCATAATAAGAAATCACTGCTTCAATTCTTGTTTGCTGTAGCATAATCTCCGAAATCCAAACATGATAAGGATCTTTATCTTTTCGCCATGGTAAGATTCTTCTATTATCTTGATACCAAGAAAGTAATAATAAGGAAATATCCATTATAAATGAAAACGTCCTTGCTTAAATATTAATTTTCTGCCATAGCGTGTTTCTGCCTCAATATTCATATCATCAGTTCCCATCATAAAATCCACATGAATCGGAGAAGAATTTAATCCAACTTCTTCTAATTCTTCTTTAGTCATTT
>JAGHGS010000163.1 GCA_017888105.1 Bacilli bacterium | reverse complement strand
TTCGAAGAAAAAGCTAGATTTTTCGTACCACGATGTTTTATTACATCCTGTTTTAAAAGTTCCGCAGTTACAATTATGTACACATCTTTATTTGTCATAACATATTCATATTTATCAATAATATTTTGAGGAATATTTTTAGTACCCGCTAGTTCTGGAGATAAATGATCAATGTATTCATATATAAATTTATATCCATTGTTTATATAATTTTTTATGTTTTCAACAGACAACTTCCAATCTGTTGAATATAGTTGGATATATTTATGTTTGTTTACTTTAGACAATTCTTGCATTAAAATTTTGTTTAAAGCCACATTGTTGAAATTAAACAAATAAATATTATTATCATGTTTTCTTATTGTTTTTACTTGGTCAGTCATGGTTGTCACTTCATAAAAAACTAAGCAATTATTTTTAGAGAGTTGATTAGCTATATGTTGAGGCCTTTGAAATAATTCAACATTATATCCGAAGCTAGAGCGCCAAAGGATTATTCTATCATATTTATTATCTTTTATTATATCTTTTATTATATTGTAATATTTCTTTTTATGAAAGATTACTTTAAAACTCACTTTATCCATGTAATTGGCTTTTATATAGGCATACAATTTCTTGCAAAAGCCAACAAAACCATATTTTTTATACACATTAATTAATTTTGATGTTTTTTCTTTCATATTGCTTCCCTATTTCTAATTTTTATTCTATCTTTTCCATATTTGTTAATAGTTATAATTGTGTAAAACTTTGCTAGAAAATATTTAAACATTCTGTTAATATTATTGTATTCCTTTCCATTTAAATTTAATTTTCTTACAATTGTATAGTAATTAGTAGTAGTCCAACTAATATAATCAACCTTTTTAAATCCAAAACTAGCATAAAATTTATTAAGCCATTTTAATTTACTACTTGTATCTATCATAATTAAATCGAGTTTTAAATTTTTACATTCATCTATTAATCTTTGTAATAATTTTCTCCCTATACCCTTACCTTTATATTTTTCTTTTACAGCTAAATTGATTACCATACCATATTTCTCATCACAGTACCATTTTTTTCTTCCGTTTTTATTTGTTAGATACGGCCATTTAGGACATCTTAAAAAAACTAATCCTGCAATTTCATCATTATATATAGCCAAAAAACATTTCCCATCTAATATTTTTTGGGCATTTTCTTCTGGAGTAGATCTAGTTGCGGCAAAGTGTAGGTTTTGTCTTTCTCTTTCTTTATATGCATCATGAATTATATCAGTAATTTCATTCCAGATTATTTCTTCAGTTTTCTCTATGATTTTAATGTTCATTTCCAAGTTGTCCTTTCAGCTATTTCCAAATCCTTTTCATCATCTACTTCTCGCCATAATCCTTCATCTACAATTATTGCTTTAAAATTATCGTTATTATAATATATTAAGGCTCCTAATACAAATTCGTAATAGCTATTCATTGATTCCGTTTTTATATATAAATTTATTGCTGGTATGTATTTTTTTAAAAAGAACTCTTTAGAAAATTTATAAATATTTACAGTTTTATATTTATCATCATATTTAAAATCTTTATCTTGTCTGTTTTTCGCTATAAGTCCTTTTACATTATTATTGTTGTCAATTTCTATTACTGTTCCATTCATGGTTTCTGGATTGTATTTTGATACCATAATATTACAATCTGATTTTTCATTAATAATTTTGTCTATTAATTTTTTTGGAAAATACAAATCACACTCTAATAATAAAACAGCTTCTTTAACATAGTCTTTTGTTAGAAATAGAGAATATATATTATTACTATTTTTATATAAATCATTATCAACATAGGTAATTTTCATATTGCAATAAGAATTCCCCACATACGACTTTATTTTCTCTTTTAAATATCCTACTACAATTATTACTTCAGAAATATTATAATGCGATAATATATTTAAAGTATTAATAATTAATGGGGTTCCATTTATGGGAACAAGTGCTTTTGGAATCGCCTTCGTTTTATCTTTTAAACGGCTTCCCATTCCTGCGGCTAAAATAATCGCTTGCATTTTTTCACTTCCTTTAATTATTACACTTTAATATTAACTTATTTTTTGCTTTTAGTCAAATGTTATCTTGAATTTTATAGACTTTTAGTGGGATTTCTAGTAGAATATAGATATATAGAAATGGTGGTTTTATGGAAAATACTGAAAAAATAATTGATGATTTTTTTCGAAAAAGATTTGATATAGCGGATAATTATATTGCTTCAAGGTATACTAAAAATGATAGAGGATATTATGATGTTGAATTTATAAAAAAATACATTACTCAGATGTCTCAAATTTTAGATTTGGGGTGTGGCACAGGAATTTTAGAAGAACCTTTATCACCTTTAGTCACTAGGATTGTTGGGGTTGATAAGTATCAAGAATTTATTGATAAAGCATTTAAAGCTCCTAATATTCAATATATTGCTTCAAGTTTTAAAGATTTACAATTAGAAGGAAAATTTGATTTAATTTTATTATTTGGTTTAACAATGTATTTATCAGATGAAGAATTGCAAGACTTATTTATTAAAGTTGCTAATTTAATGAAAGATAAGAGTATTTTTATTATAAAAAATCAATTTGGAATTGATGAAGAAGTTATTGTTAATAATTTTTCTGATAATTTACAGTGTTTTTATTATGCAAAATATCGAAAATTATCAGATATGTGTAAAATGATTAGTGACTTTGGTTTTTCTTATGACATAGTTGATATTTATCCTTCATATGTTAACAAATATAAAAATACTCATGAATATGCTTTAGTTTTACGAAAGGAAAAGTAATAATGAAAATTAGGAATGTGGCTGTAATCTTAGAAAATAATATTCAGTATGAATCATTTAAAAATGCTATTGATATTATGATTAGTAAAAATATTGCCGTAGATATTTTCATTCCTACACAGGAAATTAATGATGGCTTTAATTTAATGTTTAATGAATTCTATGAAGAAATTAAAAATTGTAATTATAATATTTATAGATATAAGAATAATAAAAAATACGATATTCTTTTTCAGCCTTATTTAATTCCTCAATTTAAAGACTTGAATCATGTCTATACAATAAAATATATGTATGGTTTAACTACAAAGCCCGAGTTTTCTTTATCTTTAGAAACTAACTATGTCTTTGATGCCTTTTTGTGTTATGGTTCCTATGATTCAGAATGCTTAAAAAACTATGGAATAACCTTTCAAATTGGTAATATTAAGTACCTGCATTATAAAGCCATTAAAAATAAACACCAAAAGAAATTAACTATTTTATATTTGCCTACCTATGGTGATTATTCGTCTATAAGTTTGGTTTCTCCCGAATTAGCTAAGATTAAAAATGACTTCAACATTTTAGTTAAACCTCATCACGGAACGGAGTATTTGAAAAATGAGTTAGAAATCAAACATAGAGAGATTTTAAAATCTCACTTTGATCATATATTATCTTCTAAAACTTCTTTAATAGAACTTTTAAATAAAAGTGACATTGTTATTACTGATCAATCTGGTGCTATTTTTGATGCCTTATGTGTAAAAAAACCGGTAATAATGTATTACAATAAGCATTTAGAAGATAATAAAACTATTCCATTACCTATTATTTATGCAAAAAAAGGATACTTTATTTCATTTAATGATTTACAAGAACAATCGCTTACAAATTTAATTCATCAAGCATTAGAGCCAGATCAAATTGCTCATCAAAATGAATTATTTTCCACTTTATTTTATTGTGCTAATGATGAAACAAAGCATTACTTTTTGAAATTTATTGACTATTTGGAAAATGATTTTATTAGTAGTGAATATTATGAGTTTCATCAACTTTTTAAAAGTAAAATACAAGAGTTATTTGACGATAAAATAGTAAGCGAAGGCAACATTAATAAATTACTTTCCGAAAAAGTAATCACGGAAGATAAAATTAGAGAATCTATGGAAGTCATAAAACAAAAAGATGCTCTAATATTTAATATAAATAACCAACTTTCTGACTTTAAAAGAAAAAATGAAGAAATGGAATTGCAAATGTCTAAAACTACTCAAGAATTGGAAGACTATAAGGAAAAATATAATCTTCTGAATGATCAATTTATCACCTTTCAAAATAATATTTTTAATTCTACATCTTGGAAGATTACTAAACCATTTAGAAATCTATCTAGTTTTTTACGAAAAAAATAAAAGAACTATTACTTAATTTGGATAGTTCTTTTGCTCTTTTTGGATAAAGTTGTGTTAAACATGATGACTGATAACTAAAAATGATGTATAATTGTATTAGCCAAACAAATGATAAAGGAAGGCGATATGCTTAATCACCTAGCCTATCTTTATCTTTGTGTGGCGATAATGGTATATGATTTAGGC
>JAGHGS010000162.1 GCA_017888105.1 Bacilli bacterium | reverse complement strand
TCTGTTTCCATACTGATGATGTCTGCTAGTTCTTTTAGAGAACTTTCGGGATATTTTTCTCTATATTCCAGTACTATTTTAGTTGAATCATCAAGTAGTGAATACAAATCTTGTTCTTTCAAATACTTAATGTCTTCTAATTGCTTTAAACCTGTAGTAATTGCTTTTTCTTGATTAGCTATTTCACAGTTATTTAATCTGTTTACCATATTTTTATGATCCCGATAAATTCTTATATCTTCAAAATAAAAATAAGAGTTTGTTGCTTTAAACATTTTGATTATATCTCCAATTACTTCTGCATTCTTGATATAGACCATATATTTTGAATTTCTTTTTAAATGTTTTGCCATTATATCTAAATCTTTAAATAATTTTGTAATAAAAATTGCTTCGCGATTCATATCTGTGACAATTTCCAAATGATATCCACTTGAAGCTGGATCATTGATTGTGCCAACAGCTAGAAATACTCCTCTTAAATAGGCTGTTTTTTCTTCATTATTTGTTAAAAAGAATTCATTGGGAAGTATCTTTTTCTTTCCTTCCATTAAATTTAAGAAGTGGATGATATAATCTACTTTCTCTTTAATCTCTAAAATATAGATTTGTTTAATACGAAATCTTCTTTGATTTCTAATAGTAATTTTAGGTCGTATGCCAAATATTTCTTTGATATTTGTGTAAACTCTTCTAGCAACACTGGCATTTTCTAAAGTAATTATAATATTATCTTTTATTGTTGCTGCAAATCTAATAAAGCCAGACAATTCACATATTTTTTCGTTTTCATTTAGTTCGGTTTTTGCAATTTCTTCTTTTACTCTTGTAGTATAAGTCATTTTTCATTCTCCATTAATATGGAAAAGACTAAATAAGCTGTTTTCAAAGTATCATGTCTTAAAAATCCATCTTCTATCGTATATATTTTATCTTTAATTACTTTTACATTCATTTTCTTTAATGTTGATTCATCTAATAGTACTGGATCTTTTTGTTCTTCTGTTGCATATTTTAAAACTAGTTCATGAGGTATTTCTACATTGTTTGCTAAAACCATATTAATTGTTCCAGTACCTAAATATTCTTCTAATACTTTAATGTGATCACTTACTTTAAAATCATCTGTTTCTCCTGGTTGAGTAACTAAATTACATATATATAATTTGGGGGCAGAACTTTTTTTAATTGCAGTTACTACATCTTCAATAATAATATTCGGAATAATACTAGTGAGTAAGCTTCCTGAAGAAAATATGATTAAATCAGCTTCGCTTATAGCTTCTAATACTTCGGGATTTGCTTTTACTTCTTTATCATATGCTATTCTTTTTATTTTCTTTTTACACTTTGTAATACTAGTTTCACCATAAATTTTCTTATCATCACAAGTAATTCCTACTAATTCTGCATTATCCTCAGTAATCGGTAAAATTTGACCTTCAATATCTAGTAATTTAGCAAGAACTGGTATTGCACTTGCAAAATCTCCTTTTTGTTCTAATAATGCGGTTAAAAGAAGATTTTTTATTGAGTGATTACCCAAACTTTTTGATTGTTTAAAGCGATAATTCATTAAATTAACAATGTCTTGATCTGTATTACTCATTGCCATTAATACTTTAGAAATATCGCCGACTGCTGGTATATTAAAATCTTTTCGCAACCTTAATGTGGATCCACCATTGTCAGAAACAGATACAACTGCCGTTATATCTATTGGAAATAATTTTAAACCTTTTAACATTTGAGATAGTCCGCTACCTCCACCAAATATAATTATTTTTTTCATATTCATCACTACTATAACTTTACCACAAAAATGGCAAAAAAAGAACTATTATTGTGATTTCTTGTCACATATTGTTAAATTTTCGCGCCTTTTTGTAATTATATACAAATCTTTTTGAATCGAATACCACTTTACTTGTATATATTCTTCTGCATATCTGGAATTAATATTATTTTTTAAATTTCGATTTCGACACTGTATATATAATGGACCTATTTTTACATTTGTACTATTGTCCTCTTTATAGCTTAATAAATATTTTAATATTTCACTTTTGGTTGCCCACAAAAAATTTTGTGGATTTCCATGAATTATGGCATCGGCATCATAAAATTGATTTTCATTTCCTTGAAATAAAAATCGAATTATTAAATTTGTTTTAACATAAAAATCAGAAAAAGACTCTTTTATATAATTAATATCCTGATATTTTCTTTCCTTATAAGTATTTGTATCTACTGTAAAGCCATCAACTATTCCAAAAATATATGACCTGAATTTAATGATTGTATTATTATTTATACCTATATTTAATAAATAGTTTGAAAAACTATTAAGATGCTCTTGATGAACTGAATTTAGCTCTCCCGTTTTTATACTAATTCCTTTTATATCTCCATTAATTCTAATTTTTATGTCTGCTTTTTCTTTAAATTTGCTTTTCCAACATTCAATATAATCTTCCAAATTTAAATCGCGAAATAAGGTAAATAATAAATTTTGAAATGGTTTATCTAGTTCTTTAACTGTTTTTTTATCAAAAATTTTTGTAAATTCTATTTCATTTGCTATTCCTTTATTATTTTTTTCAGTAAAATTCATATAATCCTCCACTAAGCTTTAATTATAGCACGTCTGTTTTAAAAAAATTGTCGTTTTGTGTCGGTGACATTTTTTTGTTTCATAAATTAAATATTGTAACATTTTTTATAAAAAAACACTTGATTTTATTCTTAATACGTAATATAATTTTTTTGTAAATGCATATAAGCATTTATGAAAGAGAGAGTAGTTTGGTATGGAGGCCGATATCTAATGATATCGGTTTTGTTTTTTATTTAGATTTTTATTATAAATAATTTATATTTCCATACAAAAAGATTCATAGGTAATTTCTATGAATCTTTTTGACATAAAAAAACCAGCAACTTCCTATTTTCGCTTATCACTATCGTCGGCGTTCTAGTGCTTAACTGCTCTGTTCGGGATGGACGAATTACACTATTATTATATCTTATTCTACCTTGTTTTAAAGTGGTTTTTAATTTATTGAAAATATCTTAAAATATTACAAATTATTATAC
>JAGHGS010000161.1 GCA_017888105.1 Bacilli bacterium | reverse complement strand
TGTTTTAATACCATTTAAGATGACATAGATCTAAAACTTAATTTATACTTTAATAGACAACCAGCAAGTTTTAATACCATTTAAGATGACATAGATCTAAAACATATTAAGTAGTTTTAATACTTCCAACATAGTTTTAATACCATTTAAGATGACATAGATCTAAAACATATTTCTTTGTCTAAATCTTTTCTATCGTGTTTTAATACCATTTAAGATGACATAGATCTAAAACCTCAAATTTGATTTTAGATAAAGCACATAGAGAAAGCTTTTCATCTTAAATGATAAATAATCTCTTTAGTTATATTATATAACAAATTCTTCTAAATTGTCATCAATAATTAACTTTTTTTCATAATTTTGAGCTATACCATAACTCTTATTATCAATTAATAATAAAGCAACATTATTATATATTGCATATTTATAATATTCATCTAACTCTTCTTTTGAAAGATATTGTTTTAGATTTATTAATATTAACAAATTATAATTTTGTAATTCTGTTATTAAATCAATTAGTGTATATAGATTTTTTAATAAATTGTCTTCTTTAATTACTTTAATATTCATTAATTTTATGAGATTATCTATGTTTATGTCTTTTTCGGTTGTAACAGGCAAATCTATATTGTTTAAAGCTAATTGAAATGTTTGGTTAAGTTTTTGATAACTTTTTAATAACTTATCATATGTTACTTCATCTAAATGTTCTTTTATATTTTTTAGAATTAAATTAATTGTTTTCTTATCATTTAGCTCTATATTAAAATAATCTGTCACAATTTTAAAATTTGTTTTTTCGGTAATCATTAGCTCCTCTTCAACATCTTGATTATTAAAATAATCATTTAATAGTTTTACTACTCGATAAAAATAGCTTTTATTTTCTATTTCTATACATCGTACATAATCATTACTTACTTCTATAGTATTTTCTATAAATGATATTTTAAAGGTCATAAAACTATTAACCTTTCATTGCTATTTATTATTTTAGTATTAGATTCTCCAATAATATATTCTATTTTAGCATACTGTCTTTCCGTAATTGTTAATAATTGAATAATCCCTTTTTTAGGAGCATTTTTTCTAATTCTTTCATATAAAAGATTACTTTGCTCAGAGTTTAAAACCAGCTTTGAATAAACAGATTCTTGTAACATAATAAATCCCTCACTAATTAAATATTTTCTAAATAGTAAGTATGCTCTTTTATCTTTAGCATATACGTTTGGCAAATCAAAAAACACTATTGTTCTCATTATTCTATCCCTCATATAAATACTCCTGATAATTCTTTTTTTCATTTAAATTTTCTAAAGTTGTTTTTATATATTTTTTTAAAATATCTTTTAAAGTGTATTTTTTACTTTTATATTTAAATGAAGTATTAAATATGTTAATTATATCTAATTTATAACTTGTATCAAATATTCTATCTTGATTAAAATATACAAAGTTATCGATAATAGGTCTAAATACTTCCATTAAATCACACGTTAAATTAAAATCATTATATTCATTTTTGTGATGTATTCCTATTTGAGTTATATAACCATTTGCAATTATTTCTTTATTAATAGTAGATAAGAGCACTGCATATCCATAATTTAGTGCTGAATTAATATTGTCTAGGGCATTTCTAGTAAATTTCTTGCCAAATAAGGAATTAAAATATACTTTAGCAGCATGGCCTTCTCTGTTTGTTTTATCTCCATCTTTTACTTCTAAGATATAACTTTCTAATAATTTGTAATTAGGAGATTTTATTTTTCTTAATAAATAAGCTTGATTTTTTATCTTGTTAATCACTATTTGTTTCCATAAAGTATCTGTTTCTTTTTTGGTCCATTTTATTTGATTTGCAATTGTTTTACTAGAATTGTAATTCGAATAAAAACTAGTTAGTTCACCATAGGGATTATGTTTCTCATCACAAAAAATAATATTAATTTTATAATCGCATAGTTCTTTTAGAAGATAAGAGGAAATAGATACAGATATAGAATCAATAATTAATGTATCAATTTCACTTAAATGAATATATTGTTCTTCCAAATCTTTTTTTACAACTAGAAATCTATTCTTGTAGTTTAATTTAGATTTATTAGTAATTACTACTGTTCTAAAACTCATAATAACTTTCCCATAATCCAGTTGCAGATTGATTTATAATAAATCCATGTTGTATTATTCTTTTTTCTTTTCTTCCATAAAAAGAGGATGCATTTAAAAACTTCAAATTTGCACAAGCACTATTACATTTTAACAGTTTAAACATTTCTATAATTGCTTTTTCTTTGTCTTCTACGTTAAGTTTTTCGGCACTATTTATTTTAAACATTTCTTTTATTTGATCTAATAGATTTTGATAAAGAGTAAACTCTTTTTCTATTTTTGTTACTATATATTTTAATATTTCTTCTAGATTTTCATTATAGGTGGCATCATTGATTATTTCTTCTTTTTTATTAAATAGCCTAATTAGTGTTGTTTTCCACTTTTTCATACGTTCTTTATCAATATTGAATTCTTTGGCATTACATACTTCTACTTTATCTGTTGCACCTACTAACGAACAAATTGCTCCATTCCAGTTTATTTTGCTGTAGAATGGAATTTTGTCTTTTATTATTTCTATTTCACCAGCATTTAGTAAATTCTTGATATATTCTATTTTAATATTTTTATTTTCTTTAGATGTAATATCAATATAAATTGGTATTCCTATCATTCTTTGCTCTTCTTTATTATTTTTTACAAATTTTACAACTGCTGCATATGCAGGATTAATACTTGTATAAGCACCATATTTTTCAGTTGGCATATTTCTTTTTAATGGCACACCTTTTTCACCTTTTTTGTTCTTTGTCTGTTGCCATAACTCTCCTGTTTTAAATTCTACTTTTTTACTAATTAAAATATCATTTTGATATAAAGTATATTCAATTGTTTTATTAAATTTATCCGCATCAAATAATAATTCTCCTGTATTTGGATCACAAAATAATTCAACAAAGTCAGAACTATTTACTAAACTGTTTATTACATATCCAGCATTTAGTTCTTGATATTTCTTTTCTTGATAAGATTTAAAGTTAATTCTTTTTAAATAGTCATAACTAATATTCGATTTTAAATTCGTTCTATATTCTCCTAGGGTTGCTGCTAAATAAGCATCATGAGCATGATGATAATCATTAATTTCTCTAAATTTGTATAGTTCAAACTTTTCCCGATAATTTGAAGATAAATTGGCTGGAATATAATATACTTCTGTTTCCTTGTACATATTCTTAATCATGTTCGCAACATGTTTACAAATTTGCCTTGTTTCTACTAATTGTCTGTTAATAAATCCTTCTATTGTCTCTTGGCTAAATTTGTCTCTAATTAAATTATTGTATTTCTTGTCACTAATTAATTTTAACTTCTTTAAATGGTTCCACCAAACTTTCATTTTACTAGTACGATAATTTTCTGGTAAAACAAAGCTGGCAGATTTATTTTGATTTTCTTCTTTTGTTACTAAAGCTAAATTATCAATTGAATTATCTTTAATTAAAGTTCTTGGTATTATATGATCAATTTCATATTTTTCTAATTCTTCAATATTTAAGGGAGTGCCAGAATATAAACTTTTTCCCTCTTGTAAGAAGTATAAGAATAATTTTTGATTATGGCTTTCTATTTTGGCAATTTTTCCTAGCTCTTTTTTTAGTTTACTATAATTATATATTTCTTCACTATTACCTGCATAAGCGTTTTCTATTACCTTTTTTCTATCTACAGTACGCTTGCTTTCTTCTTCTCCCCTTGCCATTTCTATTGTGATTCTTTTGGGTTCATATCCCATATATTGAATTATTTCTTTTAAAACTTTTAAAGCTTGATAAATTCCTCTTTTATTTTTTGGAGATGTTGCTAATTCGTCTACAAGTTCATAGTTTAGTTTTTTACTATTATTATTATTGTTTATCTTATTTATTTTTTCTTCAAAATTGTACTTTTTATCTGTTATAATTTGCATAAAATTTTTAGATGTTTCTTCCATTAAAGTTAAAATGTTTTTAGGTTCATTTGTTTTTTCATCAATATAGTAAACTTCAGTTAGTAATTTTTTTGATAAATTACTCCAGCCTTTATATTTTAAACGACATATCTTTTTTACTTGCTCTTCTGTAAGTTCTGGATATTCTTTGGTTACTTTTCTTTTTAAAATTTCTTTATCTTCAAAAATAGTAATGTACTCAATTATGGTTTCAGCATCTTCTATTGTATAATTTGTATTTACAAATATACCATTTTCACCAAAGAAATCAACATAGGAAGACATATTATTAGCAAATTTTTTATCAGCAGAATATCCTGTAATTGATAAGTTAGAATACATTACAAATTCCCCTGTTTTCATTAAATAATCTTTAAATTTTTTGTCTGTGATGGTTCCTGCTGTTGTTAAAAATAACTCGTTATAAATTTTGTTAATCATTTCTTTAGATAATCTTTGTTCTCTATTTTCATCTCCTACTTTGATTTGCTTTAATTCATTTAAAACTTTAAACTTTGAATAAAGAATAGAATTATTAGGCATAGATGGTTCTTTTAAAAGATAAGTACAAGTTCCAAGCATTCTTTTTATAAATTTTTCTGCAGAAGATTCTAAATCAATAACTTCATTAAAATTGTAAGGCGTAATT
Organism: Bacilli bacterium; assembly: GCA_017888105.1. Classification (GTDB taxonomy): domain Bacteria; phylum Bacillota_I; class Bacilli_A; order RF39; family UBA660; genus Caccenecus. The sequence continues at coordinate 9,373 of JAGHGS010000161.1, read as the reverse complement.
TTAACATTATTAACTTTTTTTACTAGCCAACTATTTTTATTTTCTGCCCCTTTTTTAGCAGTTGTATTATTTAATGGGCCTACATAGTAAGGAATTCTAAATTCTAATATTTTAACTAGTTTATATGTTCCATCATCTGTTTTATCCAATAAAAATGGATAATATTGTCCTTGATTTTCAATTATCTTAATTAGTTCACTTTTATTTAACTGATATGGATATTTTCCATTATCCACACTTGTTATACGCGGCATAAAGTTTTCTGTCTCTAATTTTTCAAGTAATTCTAATTTATTAACTGAATTTAATAAATCTAAGTCTTTTATAATTTCTTTTTTAAAGTCATCATATGTAATATTATTCGTTATATATTTTTCATATGTGCAATTTTCATTTTTAAACATCTTCTTATATAAGCTTTTATTTTCTTTATAAATAGCTTTTAAATTTTGTAAGTCGTTATGATGAATATTATAATTATCTACCATTACATAAGATAAACTATGTTCTTTTTTGCCTTTAAAAATATTTAATAAAAATTGAGCATTGTAAATACTTTTTATATCTTCTAAAAACTCTATTTCATTTGGAAAATTTTTGATTATTTTGTCTTCATTATCTTCATATTCGCTTCCTTTAAAGCTAATTTTTATTTCTTCGTCTGCATCAATATTAAATAATATATTTAAATTACTTTTATCACCAATTAATAATTTCACTAATTCAGATGTTTGCTTTTTAGATATAGCTTGAGATAGTTCTTTCGTTAGTTCTAATTTTTTATCATTTTTGGATTCTAATGATAAGAATTCTTCTAAATTTTTTGAATTTATTAAAGTTAAGTCTCCTATTTTTTCAATGTTTGAAATATCATTTATATCTTTTAACATATTTTCAAATAATTCTTCAATATTTAAATTAGATGTATTAAAATCAGATGCACCATATAAAAAATTACCTCTATATTTTATAATATGATGGATGGCTAAATAAACTAGTCTTATATCCATTTTTTCGTTAGATGAAATTAACTTGTGTCTTAGATGATAAATGGTTGGATATAAATCATTATATTTTTTTATTTTAGTTTTTTCTTCTTGACTAAGAATTATCGTTTTATTTAGTTTATCATCTTCATGATATGCAGATTCCTTTAGCTTTTTAAAAAAATTAGTATCTACTTTATTAATTTCATTTTGAAATTCTTCTTGCAATAATTTTATTCTTGCTCTTCTTCGATCATATCTTCTTCTTGTTCCTCTAGCAATTCTTCTTGCTTCAGCTGTAGTAGCTTCATCAAAGAGTCTTACTCCCCATAATTTTCGATTACCTTTTCTTAATACTTTGTAATTGTTGCAGTCAATTACTGCCCATCCTACACTACTTGTTCCTATATCAAGTCCAATACTATAATTTTTCTTTTTGTCATTTAACACTTGACTTACCTCCGTTTCATATGCTATTATTAACTTGTCTTAATACCATTTTAAGATGACATAGAGAGTTAAAATAAAGGTTTTACCCTAAATACTTATTATGTGAGATGCTGCTTAGGCAGCTTTTTTCGTATTATACAATTTAATAACTTTTCTATAGTGTATCATGAAATAAAGAAAAATAAAATATTATTTACTAAATTTTTTGATAAAAAAACAGGAGGCCATTTCTATTTTGAAGGTAAGCGATCCTGTTTGTAAAATAATTTATTTTTATAATGATGTTATTAAAGCAGTAAGGAATTTATCTATTAATATATTTAGATAAATATTTTTTTAATTCTTTATTGCAGACATAAATATAAGTTCCTAACATACCTCTAGTACACATAGTTGAATAAATATTTAATATATATTCTAATAATTCTTCTTCTGAAGCAGTATTTTTACCATTTTTATCATAATAATTATTTCTATCAGCATATAGCTTATTATTTATTGAATCATATTTTAAATCATTTCCTATAATTATTCCTGCATAATTTAAGTCGAATCCTTGAATTGTATGAATACTTCCAATTTCGTTTATAGAATTTGGCGAATTCACCCAGTCTGATGTGCTTGTATTCCAAATATATTTTTGACCATCTATATTAATATCATAGGTGTTTAAATAGTTTATATTTTTAGCTTTGGCACCTTTACTATTCCAAGGCCATGCATATCCAGCTATAGTACGACATAATCCTAATTCTTTATTCTTTTTTTTAATCTCTGCTATTAAATCAATTATATTATCAAATAGTTTTATGTCATATTTTTTAAAACTTTCTTTTTTACTCGGTGGGTTATTACTAAATATTCTTTTTATATATTCGACATATTTTTCACCACCAAGGATACATCTCAATTGTGTTTTCAACTGATAAGAGTAGCATTTTGAATTTTTTTCTAATTCTATAAATTTTTCTTGCCTTACATCTGTAGGTTTAATAGTTTGTTTTTCATCATAGAATAAAATTTGATATTTGCTTTTCTTTAAAATCCAGTCTAATTCGGTTCCTTCGTTTTCATCTAATCCCAATTTAATATTATTTAATTTAAATGTATTATATTGTTTTGCTGAGGAAAGATTTTTTCTTTGTCTTAATCTATGTGCTTCATCTACAATTAATAAATCATAAATTTGGTTATTTTTTGCTACATCATTTGGGCTTAATACCATGTTGCTGTTTAACCCTTTTATATATTTAAAAACTTTTTTTAGAGTTCCTCTTAAATTCTCCATAGGAATTACTAATCCAATTCTTAAATCTTCTACAGTTTCATTTATTTTTAAGATATCATATAGGTTTTGTTCAACTTGATCTTCTTCTATTTCGTAATGTTCGCTTTCCTTTGCTTGTGATATAAGTTTTAATAGATAAATTCCTAAAACTGTTTTGCCAGTACCTGCACCTCCATGAATTATAAATGTAGTATTTTGTTTTGCTTCTATATTTTTTGCTAAAACATTTAAAATTTCATTTACAATCATGTATTGATCGGCGGTTAATGATTTGTAAGGAGAAAATTTAAATAAGTCAGAATTTTCTATTTCTCTTAAAGCATTTTTAACTAATCCTTTTGTTTTTAATTTTTTCCATATTTCTTTAAACTTTTTTTCATATTCTTCACGTTGGTAATAATTATGATTTTGCATTCCTCCATTACTGTTTTGAAGTTTAAAAGTTTTATCTGCAGACATATATTTAATTAAGAATGATTCTAAATCTAATATTACTGACTTATTAAAGGTTTCATCAGTTATAATATTTATTTTCATTAATTTTTTTCGAATTTCTTTAGCTAAATGCTGATTTGATCTAATACTAATATCAGTTGTTTCTCCAATATATGCTTCTTCCTTATTATTTAGTATATAGACAACCGGCCAATTTGTGCCATGTTTTTCTTTTTTTAGTTTAGTAGAAATATTGTTATTGAAATCATATTCTTTTAATGTTATCATCTTTTACTCCTATAATTTATTATATTTTGTGCTTACTCCTTTAGCTTTTTCAATTGGATATTTTTGGGCAGTTATTTTCATCTTATCTAGTACTATTTGTTTTGGATCTATATTTAGTTTATCTGCCAATAATAAAGAATAGTTAAGAATGTCTGCTAATTCTGACTTTACTTCTTCTAAATCATAATTGTTATTCCACTGAAAACATTCTAATAGTTCACCTGCTTCAATAGAGATAGACTTTGCTAAATTTTCAGGACTATGAAACTTATCCCAATCTCTCTCTTCGTTAAATTTCCTTATTTCTTTTATCAATTCTTTCATTTTCTCTCCTAATCTTCTACTTCATATTCATTACTAATTTCTAAAACATTCTTTTACAATCATATCCTTTGACTGCAAATTATTATTCTTTCCTAACAATAGATTTTCATAAAAATTAATTAAAAATCTTTTATCTTCCTTAATTCCAAGTTTATTATCAAAATAATTACTTCTTACTAAAGCGTTTCTAAAATATATTGATTTATCTTTAAATAATGAATTATCTACATTATAGCCTATGCTAATTAAATATTTTTCAATAAACAAAGCCGTGGATCTAGTGTTTCCTTCTTCAAAAGGATGGACTTGCCAAATACTTGATGAAAAATTAACAATATTATTTATTACATCTAAAATCGACATTGATTTATAATCTTTATTTTTTTCTAAGTTAATGTCATACTCTAATGATTCGGTTAATGTTTTGTAGTCACCATAAGCAACAGAATCATTATTTAATATTTCTTCTTGCTTTGAAAAATTAATATTTCTAAATTTTCCAGCGAATTCATAAACATCTTGAAATAGATATTTATGAATATATTTTAAATAATCTACTGATAATTCAAAATTATCTTGTTCTAATAGTTCTATGATTCTCATTGATACAAAGTCACATTCTAATTCATTATGATTAATATTATTTTGTTGTTCTTTTGCAACATAGTATGCTTTTAAACTTTGTTCTACTTCTTCGATAGTCAGTTCGCCTAAAATATTTTTTTCACTAATTTGTTCAAGATATTTGGATGGTTTTAAATTATCCACCTCTTGAAGACCTATAGCCATATCCCAGTTTACTTGTTTTATATTATTTTTAGATTCATTCTTTTTTAAATATGGATTCTTGCTTGAATCTAGATCTTTCTCACTCATAACTATCACCTATTTTTAATTATAAAAAAATCAAACCAAATAATGGTCCGACTTTAATTCATATAATGGGGCGAGATAAGGGAGTCGAACCCTTGCATAACAGAGCCACAATCTGCCGTGTTAACCACTTCACCAATCCCGCCATTTGAATACTATTAGAATATCAAACTTTTTTAAAAAAATCAACTATTTTATGCATTTATTCTATGATTTTACTCATAATATTACAGATGTATTATGAAAAAGAACAGTATTTGGACAAATATTAAAGATAGTTATTGTAATCAGTTAGATAAAGATATGGAAGTAGATGTCTTAATTATTGGCGGAGGCATTACCGGATTATCTACCTTATTTGAACTTCACAATAGTAATTTGAAAACGATTTTAGTTGAAAGAAATTTGTGTGGTCATGGTGTAACTATCAGAAGTACTGCTAAAATTACTTATTTGCAAGAACAGATTTATATGAATATTCGCAAATCTAGCATTGTGCATGCTAGTGAATATTTAAAGTCACAGATTGAGGGTGTTCAACGCCTAAAAGATATTATTACTGAAAATCGTATTGCTTGTAATTTAAAAAAAGTGGCTTCTTATATTTTTACTAATGAAGAGAAAAATTTACCTAAACTTGAAAGCGAATATGACTTTTTAACAAGAAATCAAGTGAAAGCTCATAAAACGAAATTAGATGAAGTAAATAATATTCTCGCTTTAAAAGTAGATGATACTTATACTTTTCATCCTTTAAAATATATCAATCATCTTAAAAATATGATGAAAGATTCTATTTATGAAAATTCTAAAGTAGAAGCAATCGATAAAAAAGATGGATATTATTATTCTAAAGTAAATGGTCATATTATTAAAAGTAAATATGTGGTACTTGCTACTCATTATCCATATTTTTTAATTCCCTTTTTATTTCCTTTTAAAACTCATGTAGAAACTTCCTATGTTGGGGCGAAAGAGGTTAAATCTGTTAAAGATATTAGTGCTATTAACATTGATAAGCCTTGTATTTCTTTTCGTTATTTACAAGATGGTAAGAAAAATTATTTAATTTATTTATTTCAATCTTTTTCATCTTGTAATATTAAAAGTATTAAAGATAACTTTGATGAATTAAATAAAGAGTATCAGTTTGATTATATATGGAGCAATAAAGATATTATTACCAATGATTATATTCCTTATATTGGACGAATTTATAAAGATGATGATACTTTTCTTATCGCTACTGGATATAATACTTGGGGTTTTTCTAATGGATGTTTCGCTGGTAAAGTTCTTTCTGATATTATTTTAAAAAGAAATAATCCCTATATCACACTCTTTTCTCCTCACCGAGCAATCAATTTTAATAAAGTAATACGATTTCCTATTGATGTTGGCTGTAGTCTAAAAGCAATTATTAAAAGTACAAAAGGAAATGTGAATAACAAAGAAGTTATCTACAAAAAAATAGATGGAAAAAATGTTGCTATTTATAAAGATAAGGAAGGAATAGAACATATTGTTTTAAATAAATGTCCCCATATGAAGTGCGGTTTAGTATTTAATGAAGTTGAAGAGACATGGGATTGTCTATGTCATGGATCTCGTTTTACAATAGATGGTGAATGTATTGAAGGGCCTAGTAATTTTGACATCCGTTTTAAATAAATTTATGTTATATTTTTAATAAGTGCTAGTAAAGACTTAAATTTACTAGCTTTTTTCATAGGGTGGGATCTGTGTGATAATTTTTTCCTGTTTAAAAAAAGAATTTGATCAATTTGTCGAAAAAAGAGTGATTAGTAATCAAGTTTATGAGGCTTTTAAAGAAAAAATGGGTAAAAAAACCAAGTTAAATCAAATTAAGTCTTGGGCTAATAGTTTACCTATGATGTATCCTTTATTAAAAGATTTACCAGAAAATGTCGGTATTACTATCGAATTTAATATTCCCCTTACTAGCAAAAGAGTTGATTTCATTGTTAGTGGATATGATAAAAACCATAATCCAGTCATCCTTTTGTTTGAATTAAAGCAATGGCAAAATGCGGTTGATATTAAAAATCAAGATGCAGTTGTTAAAACAATTTTTTTAGATCGTGAACAAAAATCTTTGCATCCTTCATATCAGGTGTCTTGTTATGCTGAATTACTTCTAAATTATAATCAATTTATTGAAGAAAACCAAGTTCAAGTAATCCCATTTGTTTATTTACATAACTATCATTTTAAGGAAAATGATGATCTTTTATTAAGAAAATTTAAAAAATATTATCTGAAAGCACCAATTTATACACAGGATGATGAAGAGCAATTAAAAAATATGATTACTCGTTTTATAGTTTTTGGTGATGATGCAAAAATTATTAAATCCATCGATCAAAGCAAAACAAAACCAAATAAAAAATTACTTGATTCTATAGAAGAGATGCTCCAAGATAAAAAAGAATATACTTTACTTGATGAACAAAAGATTATTGCAGAAACTATAAAAAAGGAAGTTAAAAACTCTTTTGCAACAAATCAAAAGAAAGTCATTATTGTTAAGGGTGGTCCTGGTACAGGGAAATCTATTTTAGCTCTTCAACTTTTAGGCGAATTATTAAAAATTGGTTTAATGGGTGCTTATGTATCTAAAAATATGGCTCCGAGAAAAGTATATAAAAATAGTTTAGTAAATAATAATGAAATCAGTATTCATGAACTTTTTAAAAGCTCTGGTTATTTTTTCTTTGATTATGAAAATAAATATGACTTTCTCCTAGTAGATGAGGCACATCGACTTCAAGAAAAATCTGGTATTCATAATAATATTGGCGAAAATCAAATCAAAGAGATTATTTATGCTTCAAAAACATCTGTTTTTTTCATAGATGAAAAACAAATGGTTACTCTTAAAGATATTGGAACCATTGCAAATATTAAACATTTTGCTTATTTTTATCAAGCAAATGTAGAGGAATTTGAGTTAAATAGTCAATTTCGTTGTAATGGAAGTGATTCTTATTTAGACTTTATCGATCATTTTTTATATAATAAGCGAGGTTCTATTTCATTTCAGTTTGATTTTCGAGTTATGGATTCACCAAATGAGTTGAGAGAGCTTATAAAACAGAAAAATACTAATAATAATGCTCGATTGGTGGCTGGTTTTTGTTGGACAAGAAATGCTAAGAATGCAGATAATCAAAACTATATGGATATTCATATTGGAGATTTTGAAGCTAGTTGGAATTTAAAACATGGAGAACCTTTTGCTACTAGAAAAAGTGCCATTTATGAAGTAGGTTGTGTTCATAATGTACAAGGATTAGAGTTTGATTATATTGGAGTTATTATTGGACCTGATTTAAAATATGAACAAGGAAAAGTCGTTACCGATTACAAGAAACGGGCTAATACCGAAAAATCATTATATGGACTTAGAGTTTTAATGAAACAAGACAAAGAATATTATGAAAAGTTAGCAGATACTCTCATACGAAATACTTATCGCGTACTACTCACACGTGGAATTAAAGGGTGTTATGTCTATGCCTGTGATCTGGCTTTACAAAAATATTTAAAAAAAATAATAAGTAAGCGATTGATTCATTCTTAATACTTATTATTAATTTGTTTCATTTAAATCGACATTTTCTTCTTTTATCATGTCAGCAAATTCTATTTTAAAGCGTTCAATTTCTTTAATTCTTGCATCTTCATAAATATTTTTGGCATTACATATCGCTTTATAAAAATGTTTTAATGTTACCGTTTTCTTGTTATCATATAGAGCAAAAGTAAAGGCATTCGATACAATTGTTAAACAAATATCTGGATAACGAGAGGCAATTTCATAAACTCTTTTGTATTCGTCTGTCATCTCTACAATAAAACACATTAATTTTTCTTTTACAAAATCTGTATATTCACATTTTACTCCGGTTGTTGCCTCGATTTTAGGTAATGTTCCCATTAGTATTTGAACAGTTGTATCTTTGTCTGTTTCTAATACTTCTATTTTTTGGAATCTTCGTAAGAAAGCTCGATCTCTTAAAATATAGTGTTCATATTCTTCGGTTGTAGTTGCACCAATCATCTTAATTGTACCACGATCTAATCCTGCTTTTAACATATTGGCAAAATCCATGCCACCATCTTTATTTACTAAAAGATGGGTTTCATCGATAAAAACAATCGTATCTGGTTTATTTGCTAGCTCTCTTACTAAAAGATCAATTCTACTTTCCGATTCACCATTATTCATGGCACTTCCAAGTAAACTAGTAATATTTATTTTGATAATTTGGTAATTTAATAATACATCTGGTACGTAACCTTTAATAATTCGGTATGCTAGTCCTTCGACAATAGCAGTTTTACCAATTCCGGGTTTACCGACTAAAAGAGCACTTTTTTCAGGAGTCAAAAGAGTTAATATTACTTGTTTTATTTCACTATCTCGACCAATCGCAGGATCGGTTATATATTCTTTATCTGTTAAATTTTCACCATAACGTTCTAACATGCTTATTTCTTCCATAAAATCACCTATTCTTTTTTTATTATATCATTTTTTAGACAAAATAAAAAGTAAATCGTTTCCAATTTACTTCATTTGCTAAATTTCATTTGAAATTCCGTTTTATGATGAAAAGCTGAAATAAGTCTGATAGTAGTATAATATAAGTGTTTCTTTGCCAAAGATAGGAGGAGAAAAAATGAATGGATGGAAACACTTAAC
>JAGHGS010000160.1 GCA_017888105.1 Bacilli bacterium | reverse complement strand
CATTAATATCTTCTAAAAAGTTATTTGTTTTAATGTCTTTATCTAGTGGAAAAAAGGAATATACTTTTAAATCTTGATATTGATAAGTTGGAAATTCTTCAAAGTTTTCTTTTGTAAATGCACGTAATATTTGTTTTCCACGATCGCTTCTAAAGTTCATCCAAAGAATAATATCACCATCTTTAATTGTATCGTTTGGATTAATAATAAGAGGATATAAAAATTCATCAGTTTGATTCTTTTTATATAAACTTAAAATTCCATCTGTGGCACTTTTTGCTTTGATTCCAATTCCTTTGGTTAATAAATCATAATATATTTTTGTTCGATCATAATTGGTATCTCGATCCATGGCATAATATCTTCCACAGATGCTTGCGATATTTGTTTTTGGATCGTTTGCTATTTTTTCTTCTAAATCTTTTATAAAGTTAATTGCAGCGTTTACTTTGGTGTCTCTTCCATCTGTAATTAAATGAAAATTTATTTTTTTGGCATTATTTGCTTTTAAAATGTCATATATGCTTATGAAATGTTCTAGATTAGAATGGACTTTTCCATCACTGTACAATCCAATTATATGAACCGTTTTTTCTTTTGCTTCAGTTATAAATTCATTAAATAATAAGTTATCTTTATTTATATTTTTTAAAAATTCTGTAATTCTTGGACCATGTTGTAAAATTTTTCTTCCTGCTCCAATTGTCATGTGGCCAATTTCACTGTTTCCAAATTCATTGGCATTCAATCCTACATACTCTTCGGATGCAAAAAGGGTTGTATGAGGATAAGTATTCCATAATTTATCGAAGTTTTTTGTATCAGCCATTTTAATAGCGTTTCCATATTCTTCTTCACGATAACCAAACCCATCTAAAATAACTGTTAAAATTTTTCGCATAATTTCACCTTTTTCGTTTTAATCATAACATAGTTTTACAAAAAATACAAATATCCATCAAAAAAAGGAATTTTTCATTCCTTCTATACTTGTAATAATTTTTTATCATATCTTAATCGATCTGCGATTGAAGCGATAAATTCGGAATTGGTTGGTTTTGCTTTATCAAAAGCTACACTATTACCAAATATTTCTTCCATTAAATCGTAATCTCCCCTATTCCAACTTACTTCAATTGCATGTCTGATTGCTCTTTCTACACGAGAAGCGGTTGTTGAGAAACGAAGAGCTACTTCGGGATATATTTCTTTGGTGATTCCACCATAACTATCACTATTTTTGTAGAATAAGAATACGCTTTCTCTTATGTAGTTATATCCTTTGATGTGGCTTGGTATTCCTAGTTGGTGTAGTATTTTACTAATTGCTACATGTAGTTCTCTTTCTTTGTCATTTAGTTCCACAGCTTTTAAATTTTCTCTTTTAGCTATTTCAATAATCCTTGTTTCTAAGGCTAACATGCTAAAAGGTTTTAACATGTAATAGCTAACTCCGTAATTGTTTGTCATATTGATGGTGTATTCTTTTTTGTAACTTGTTAAAACAATTACTTTTTTCTTGATCTGCTCTTGTTTCATTCTTTCAAGAATGGTTAAGCCATCTACTTCTGGTAATATGATATCCATACAGATAATATCATACTCATTTTTGTGGTTAATGATGTAATCTAAAGCTTCTGCACCATTATTGATTACTTTTACTACTTTGATTACTGCGTGACTACTAAATTGCTTTTCGATTCTAGAAGTAATTGATTCATTATCATCCACTACTAGAACTCTTGTTACGTTTTCCATTTTTGTTCTCCTTCAATTAGTTATTATTTACTACACGCAAGACCATTATAGCACATAACTTGACAATATACTAGTAAATCTTTTGTCTAGTTATGTAAAGTTTTGTCGATTGATGTCGAAAAAAATAACAACTGTTACTGAGTTGTCATTTTTTCAATTATTCGAATAATATTTTCTGGATTTAAAACAGCCGAACATATAATAAATCCATCTAAATCACTTAATTTTAATAAAGTATCTATATTTTCATTATTTACACTACCACCAAAAACTACTTCAATATTAATATCATAGTAATCTTTAATTAATTTTTTGATAAATAAAATCATAGATCTTATTTTTAAGATATCATAGGTTGTATTTTTTCCAATTAAGTAAGTTGGTTCATAGGCTATAATAATATTATTTAAGTCTTTATTGTTTATTTTATTAAAGATTCTAGCAATTTGTCGTTCTAAGACTTGGTATTCTACTTTGCGATCTCTTTCTTCTATGGATTCTCCAATACAATATATGACTTTAATATTATTATCTAAGGCATCTTTTATTTTTTCTAATATTTCATGTTCTGTTTCTTTATAGTATTTTCTTCTTTCATAGTGACCAATTATAGCATATTTTACGTCTAAACTTTTTATTTGATTCATGGAGATATCTCCTGTTAAATTTAATTTTTCATTTAAGGCAATATCTTGAATACATAAATTAATGCTACTATTTTTAAATAATGATAAGTAAATAGAACTTGGGGCTAGAATGAATTTAAGATTTTTTTGATCTATTTTGTTTAATGAATCTTTATAGTCAAGCATTTCTTCATAAGTTTTATTCGCTTTTAAATTACAAATCAAGTACTTCAATTTCATCTTCCTCGCCTATTGCATCAATTCCTGGTAAAGATCCGTTTGCAATATATTCTAATGTTGCTCCTCCACCACTGGATATATTTGGGAAAATATTTTTAAATCCTAAGGTATTGGTTGCTCCTACCGTATCTCCACCACCAATGATGACATGATCTTTTTTTTCTTTTAAAGCATTTAAAATTAGTATGGTACCATTAGCAAATTCTTTTTCTTCATAAATTCCCATGGTTCCGTTCATAAATATGGTATTGCTTTTATTTATAATATCACTATATTTGGTTATTGTTTTGGTACCTACATCTTTTATTACATCATTGGTATCGATTTTATTAATGTTTTTAATTGTGGGAGTGTCACTATAAGTGGTTGTTATGATAGCATCTAGTGGAAATGCAAATTTTTCTTTGTAAGATAGCATAAGTTTTTTGAGTTCTTTTATGGTTTCGGGATTTTCAGTTTTTAGAGATGCGCCGACATTTAGGCCTAAAGCGCTTAGAAATGAATTGGCAATTCCGCCACTTACTAGTAAATGTTCACATTTTGGAAGTAGAGCATTAATAATTTTTAGTTTATCATCTACTTTCGCTCCACCCATAATGACAGTAAATGGACGGACGGGATTGATTACAATTTTGTCTAGCATATTTTTTTCTTTTTCTACTAAGAAACCTAAACAACTTGGTATATATTTTGGGATACCTACAACAGTTGTATGATTTCGATGGGCAACCGCAAATGCATCAAAAACAAATATTTCACCAAGACTTGCTATTTGTTTTGCTACATCTTCATTTAAAGAGCTTTCTAGTTTGTTTGGAACATCTAAAAATCTAGTATTCTCTAATAGTAATATTTCGCCATTTTGTAGGTTTAAAGCTATATTTTTTGCTTCTTCGGATAAAATATTCGTTGTAAATTTAATGGGTCTGTTTAGTAATCTTTCTAAGCTATTTTTTACTGGCATTAATGAATACTTTGCCTTATCTTCTTCTGTTTTGACTCTTCCTAAATGACTTAATATAATTATTTTACAATTTTTACTTAGTAAGTAGTTGATTGTTTCTAAACTTCTTATGATTTTACTTTCATCTGTAATATTTCCACCAACCATTGGTACGTTAAAATCACATCTAAGAAGAATACGTTTGTTTTCTATGTACATGTTCTTTAATAATTGTTTCATTCTAATCCCTCTTTATTCATTATTATTATACCTTAAATGATAGGTGTTTTACAATATTTTTCCGTTTGTTTTTATGTTATATTTTGTCCTGTTTTTGTTCTTTGGCGGTTATTACATTTTATTTGTGTAAAGGTTTAAAATCTTTTGTATAAATAATTTTTTATTGCTCTTCATATAATTAGACAAAAGGAGAGGCTTATGAATAAAATATTAGTTCTAATAGTGGTTTTGTTAATACCCATTGCAATTTTTACAACACCGGATGATACAGAAAAAGTATTAAAGACTGATCGTAATCAAAATATCTCTTTAGAAGTTCCTGCTAGTGAAGAAGAGGCGGAAAACGATGAAGAGGAAGCAATACAAGTATCTTTGAGTTTTAATCAAGATAAAAGTGATGTTTTTACCATGAGTTTGGAAGAGTATGTTATTGGAGTTGTGGCAGGGGAAATGCCGGCATCTTTTAGTGAGGAAGCTTTAAAAGCACAAGCGGTTGCTTCTCGGACGTTTGCTCTTTATAAAATGGATTCGGTTCAGGATTATGTTCTTAGTACGACGATTAATGATCAAGTTTATTTAACCGTTCAAGATATGAAAGAAAATTGGAAGGAAGACTTTGAATATTATTATAATCGAGTAAAAGATGCAGTTATGGCTACTGAGGGAGAAATACTTACTTATGATGGAAATATTGCATCTACCTATTATTTTGCTATATCTAATGGTTATACGGATGATGGCCTTACCGTATTTAATGAAAATAAAGATTATTTAGTTAGTGTGGATTCTTCTTGGGATAAAAATTATAAATCTTATCAGTCTTTGTATACTATGAATAAGACGGATTTTTGTAATAAGCTTGGTATTTCTTGTGGAGATATTATAATTTCTGATGTTTCTAGAGCAGATAATCATTATGTTCGAAGTATTGTAATTAATGGGACAACATTTACTGGTAATGAAGTTTTTAAAAAACTTAATTTAAAATCTACTGATTTTACTATTACTGTAAAAGGAGAGAAAATTGAAATACTTACTTATGGTTTTGGACATGGTGTTGGGATGAGTCAATATGGAGCACAAGGTATGGCTAGTGAAGGATATACTTATTCAGATATTTTAGCGCATTATTATCAAGGAACAAAACTCACAAAATTGTAGTATAAAATAAGAAAACTTGTTCACCTTAATAGTAAGAAAGGTGATTGGTTTGAAACATAGAAAATTAAGAGGGTATGTATTACCGACGTTGTATGTCATTGTATTAATTGTTATTTTTGGAGCAGTTAGTTTAGTAAGTAGTTTAATGCAAGTAAATCCAAATTATTTATATTCTGTTAATGTTTTGCAAGATATAAGTACTCCGGTTGTTGAAGAAATAGAAAGTAAGCAAATAGTGAGACCTTATACAAGTTCGAATGTAAAAATTGCTACCTATTTTTATGATGTGGAAGATTCAGCTGAAGAACAACAAAAATCTCTTATTTATTTTGAGAATACTTACATGAAAAATACGGGAGTGCTTTATCAGGCAGAGGAAACTTTTGATTGTGTAGCAGTTTTAGAAGGTACGGTTTTAAATATTAAAGAAGATGATATTTTAGGTAATGTGGTAGAAATAGAGCATACTCCTAATTTAAGAACTATTTATTATAGTCTTGGAGATGTAAATGTTAAAGTAGGAGAAGTATTAGCACAAGGAGATTTAATTGGAACTTCTGGTGAAAATAATATTAATGATCAAACATCTAATTTGTTATTTGAAGTTTATTATAATGGTACTTTGTTAAATCCAGAAGAATTTTATCAAATGGATGTTACTACTTTAAATTAGAATATAAGTCACTTTTTTACATATAATGTTAAGGGTGGCTTTTTTGGATTATATTATAAGAGAGGCAAATTATATTTTAAGTACGAATAAAACAATTCGAGAGGCAGCGAAAGATTTAAATTTATCTAAGAGTAGTCTTCATCGTCATTTAATGTTATTAGAAACTTTTGATTATGAGCTTTATTTGAAGATTAAAAATGTTTTTTTTGAACATAATAAAAATAGACATATTAAAGGAGGACTTTCAACTAAGAGAAAATATAGTAGGTGATAAATTGAAAGATTTAATTGTTTATTTTTGTGATAATATGATTCAAATTGTTTATAATGGTAAAGTGATAGAGAAAAAATTAGACTCTATTTATCAGGGATTGGTTATAGATCGGACAAGTTTTATGGAAAACTTTCTTTCTATCTTAAAAAAAGAAAAAATTCGGAGTAAATTATTTGGTGATAAAATATATGTTGTTCAAGATGTTTATTTTAAAGCGAGTGATTTGTTTTTTCTAGAGAGTATTTTTAATGATTTAGGGTTTGTTAAAGTGGTTTTTGTTGATATTAAAGAATTTTTTAATGAAGAATATACTTATATTGGAATATTTAATCATTATATTGTATTTTATTTGGAAAAGCCGGTTTTTTTAGATTTATTTTATTTTAAAGATTTTTCTAAATTAATTGAATATTTTCATGAATATTATCAGCCTTATGTTCTATTATTTGGTACCAATAAAAATATTTCTAAGATTCATTCAAATCTAGTAAATATTTATTATATTGATCAATTTCAAAGCTATATTGCAGAAAGTTTACTAAAAGCAAAAAAATATGATGTTTAATGTCATATTTTTTTTGACAATATTCTCAATTTATAATATAATTACTAGTAGTAAACTGGCATGATTATCATGCCTTTTATCTGGTGTGGAGTGGTGTTTTGAATGATAAAATTTGTAATTGTGGACGATGATGTAAAAGAAATTGAACATGTTAGTAACTTGATTCACGAAATAACGGAAGATGCGAAAATAATTAGTTTTTCTAAAATTACATCTGGACTTAAAGCAGAAATTGAAAATGTTGATGAACATAAAGTCTATATTTTAGATATTGAACTAGCTAATAAGGTGAGTGGAATTACGATTGCTAAGCTTATTAGAGAAGTGGATTGGGTTAGTGAAATTATCTTTATTACGAATCATGATAAGATGTTTGAAAGTGCTTATCGAAATGTTTATGGTGTATTTAGTTTTCTTGAGAAATTTCATGAGTTTGATAAACGATTTAAGAAAGATATACGTGCTATATTAAAGAGAAACTTTGATAATCAAATGTTTAAGTACAATGCTAGTAATGCTGAATTTTCTTTGTACTATCGTAGAATATTATATATTTATAGAGATACTGAGGAAAGAAAGTTAATTATTGTTACTGCTACTAATAAATATAAAGTATCTATGACTATTCAAGAAATGTTGGATCATTTAGATCAGAGATTTGTTCAATGTCATCGTTCTTGTATTGTTAATAAAGATCATGTAGAAGTTAAAAACTATAAAGAAGGTTATTTCATTTTAGATAATGGAGAGAAGGTTTATTTATTATCTAAGATGAATAAGAAGTTGATGGAAAATGATTGAAACTATATTGTGGTTTGTTGCTTGTTTATTGTCTACATCTGGTATAACTTATCTGTTTTTAAAACTTTCTGATTTTAAATTAAAACTTTCCTTTTTATTTTTTGTATTTTTTGTAGTAGGTTGGATATTTATTTCTTTGCTAATGATTTATGATATTTCTTTAATTCGAGTTGTATTCTTTTTTGTTTTTTATCCAGTTTTCTTTTATTTTTTGAATCCTATTATGTCTTTTAGAAAAGTAATTTACTATGTTATTGTAATCTGGTTTTATGGAGTTATAGTTGATTTTTTAATTATGTTTTTATTAGCTTTTATAAGTCATTTTTTCAATATTGATATATATAATGAATTGTTTGGAAGTATCCCTACTATGATAGCATCTCTAGCTTTTGTTTTGTTAGGAAATTTAAAGTGGTTGAATAAGTTTACTAATAAAATTATAGATGTTTTATTTAAAATAAAGTATTCAGATTTTTTGTTAGTAGGATTTACTATTTTTACATTTAGTATTGGTGCTGTAATAATATTGAATATTCATGATATAAATTTTGAATCTTTATTAATATTGATTTGTTTTTTGATTATGATTACTTTTATATTAATGATAGACAAAAAGATTACAGAAGAAGAAAATTCGATTTTTTTGAATTTTTTGAAAGAAAATAATAATTATTATATCAAGATGGACGAAGAAAATAATATTTTGAAACATAATTTAATAGCAAAGTTGTTAAGTATTAAATCGGTATCTAATAAAAAGTCAAGATTATTAATTGATGATATGATAAAAAACTTTGTTTCGAATATTGATTTTTTAAATCATGTTAAAGAAATTCCTTATGGTGTAAATGGAATTATATATGAAAAAATATCTTCATATTCGGAAATTATAGATATAAAAATATCTAATGAGATAAAAAATGATATTTTTTCTATGTTGTCTCCTCGAAAATATAATGTATTAATTGAAAAGTTTAGTATATTATTGGACAATGCAATTGAATCTTCTTGTAAGAGTGTTGAAAAGATCTTAATTATAAATTTATTTGAAAACAATCAAGAAATTTATATAGATATAAAGAATAGTTTTAGTAATACGATCGATTTGGATAGTATAGGAGTAAAGAATTATACTACTAAGGCTAAAGGGCATGGTTTAGGGATATTTTCTGTTTTAAGAAATAGTGAAGTTTTAGTCCATTTTAAAATAATTGATGATATTTTTGTTTCTAGATTGCGTGTTAAGAAAAAGTTATAAGAAGTATTATTTAAGTTTAAGCAATTGATAAATTGATATTTTAATGTTTATCAATTTTTTTTTAAGAAAATTTTAAAAAATAACATTAATTTTTATTTTTTGTTTTGATTTCTTCTATTTTCAAATAAAAAGACTATCAACGATTTTTGTTAATAGTCTATGAAGTAAGTATTTATCTTTTTTATATTAACTCTTCAGGGCATTCTGGTTCATCCCAGAAGAACCAAGCAGTACGTGCATCTCCAACTGATAGTGAAGCTGCTCCGCTTAATAATCCTGCTAACATTTCTAACATTTTTCTACCTCCTTTACTTCTAAATTTGTTTAAATCTATATAAAAAATTTAAACCACTATTCATTTTTCTTTTTATAATACTTATAATTATTAAATTGAGTATTCGTAAGTTTATAAGTTAAAGGATTAATACATATTGTTTGAATTATTAGTGCATATAGTAAAGTATTTTTAATTAATGAATAATTTGTAAATATATATATTATAAAATATATTATTGTTACTATGGTAGATAAGATTTTTGTTTTTAATCTTTGTTCCTTTCTTATTAAAGGCCTTTTGGGTGTATCTGCTGGTGCCCAAATTAATACAGAAATGAAACTAATTCCTAATATGATGTATCCTATGTTATTTGGAATATTTATATTTTTTATTAATAACGGTATTATGTTATAAATTAAAATCGTTGTGATCCAACAAGCTATATTGCTTTTTGCATGCCATCCAAAGCTAAAAGTTCTGATACCTGCGTAAAATAGTAGAAAGAGAAG
The DNA here is from genome assembly GCA_017888105.1 of Bacilli bacterium. Classification (GTDB taxonomy): domain Bacteria; phylum Bacillota_I; class Bacilli_A; order RF39; family UBA660; genus Caccenecus. Next base: position 726 of record JAGHGS010000160.1, on the reverse strand, counting down.
AGTCGTTTTTATAGTTTGAGTTAAAATAGCTATTATTAGAACAACTGTTAATTTTACTATTAGACTGTAAATTCCTTCTAATCCGTATTTTAGTTTTTTAATTTTTAAATCATCACATTCTTGATATTTCATAATGAATGATAAAGAAGAATTAATAAATTTTTTTTTCATACTGCTACCTCACTACTTTTTAAGTATAACTCAATAATTTTGAGTAAAAAATGTTGTTTGCTTAAAGTAACTTTGTGAGTGCTTGAATTTTTGATTTTTATTTCATTATATAAATATGAGTATTTTTTGAACTAAAATTTTAACTTTTCGTTATTTAAGGTTTTAATTAGGAAATAAATATGTTATCTTTGGATTGGTTTATAACTCAAGGTAGGCATCTAATGCGGAATTTGTCGAACGGTTTTTCTTGAATTTAAACTTAGTTGTATGGTATTTTTAATACGAGGTAGGAAGGTGAGGTGTGATATGATCGGTAAGGTTAAGTGGTTCAACAACGAGAAGGGTTATGGCTTTATAGAATATGAAGATCTTGAAGATATCTTTGTTCATTATTCAGCAATAATCAAAGAAGGCTACAAAACTTTAAAAGAAGGTGCAGTTGTTAGTTTTAAATTAATTGAAACTTCTAAGGGCTTACAAGCAGTAGATGTATGCGAAAAAGAATTAACTACTATTTAATTTAGTAGTTTTTTTTCCCCTAACGTGGTATAATCT
>JAGHGS010000159.1 GCA_017888105.1 Bacilli bacterium | reverse complement strand
ATTCCATGATTTGTTCTATTTAATAAAGAAAGTCCAAGTTCACTTTCCATTAAATTCATCTGTTTCATAACAGCAGTAGGAGACATAAAGAGTTTTTCTCATGCTTTTGAAAAACTACCTGTATCAGCTACTTGAATAAAGATTTCAAGATATTTATTATACATACAAAACACCTCGCTTAAACTTTTGGTTAAAGCAATTATAAATTTTTTGAACTTCCATGTCAAGAAATATGCTGTTATAATTCAGATAGATTTAAATAGTAGTAACAAATAGTAGGATATAATGTTGTAAAGAGAAAGGAGGCTATAAAATGAATAGTATAGTAATTTTTTATTCAAGAGCTGGTTGCAATTATGTAAATGGTGAGATTAAAAATTTAGAAATTGGAAATACGGAAATAATTGCAAGAAAAATAGCAGAACTTACTAATAGTGAAATTTTTAAAATAGAACAATTACATCCGTATTCAAATGATTATTCAGAATGTATAGATGAAGCAAAAAGAGACCAAAGATTAGAAATAAGACCAGAATTAAAGGAGTTTCCAAATAGTTTAAAGGAATATGATGTTATATTTTTAGGTTTTCCAAATTTCTGGGGAACTATGCCAATGGCCATGTTTAATTTGTTAGAAAATATCAACCTTAATGATAAAATAATAAAACCATTTTGCTCACATGAAGGAAGTGGTCTAGGAAGAAGTATAGAAGACATAAGAAGATTATGTCCAGATAGTATAGTTAAAGAAGGATTCGCAATCCATGGAAAAAATTTTATAGAAGAAGATTTAAAGAATTGGATTAATAAATAGATGAAGATTATAATTCATAGCCTAAATTTTTAATAAGAATGTAAATATATTAATAATTCATAAATTTTTTTGCTCGATACGAATAATAAAAAAAGTAAAAAATTTTTAAAAAAGGTATTGACCGGTAGTTACTACCGTAATATATACTTAGTAAATGAGAAAGGATGAGGTATTATGGAATTTGTAAAATTAAGTGATGGTAATAAAATTCCAATAGCAGGGTTTGGAACATATCAATTAACAGATAGGGAAATCTGTAAAAAAGCTGTATTAGATGCTTTAAAAGTAGGATACCGCCTAATTGATACAGCAGAGTCATATGCAGTTGATTTATATATGAATCAAGAAGACAAACCAGTAATTAATCAAATAGAATTTAATTCATTTAACCAAAATTTTGAAGAAGAAAAAATAATGAGAGAATATAATGTAAAACCTGAAGCATGGGTACCATTTGCAGAAGGTAAAAATGATATATTTAATAACGAAGTGTTATCAGAAATTGGAAAGAAATATAATAAAAGTGTTGTACAAGTAATTTTAAGATGGTTAGTACAAAGAGGAATTATTGTACTTACTAAATCAACAAATGTAGATAGAATAAAAGAAAATTTTGACATATTTAATTTTGAATTATCAAAAGAAGATATGGAAAAGATAAAAACATTAGATACCGGTTCATCTCAATTTTTCAATCATTATGCCCCAGAAACAGTAAAAATGTTAAATAATCTTCATAGAAACTAGCAGTACATTGTGAAACATTAATATAGGTTTTTAAAATTAATATAAATAAAGAAAGGATGAGTATTTATGGAAAATGTAAAATTAAATAATGGAGTGGAAATGCCAATGTTAGGAATTGGAACATTTATGCTAACACCAGACCAAGCAGAGGAGTCTGTATATAATGCATTAAAAGCAGGTTACAGATTAATAGATACAGCAAATGCCTATGTAAATGAAAAGGGTGTTGGAAGAGGAATAAAAAAATCAGGAGTTCCAAGAGAGGAAATATTTTTAGAGACAAAATTATGGCCAGCATTTTATGAAGAAGAAGACCAAGTAGAAAGAACATTAAAAAGACTTGATACAGATTATATAGATTTACTATTACTTCATCAACCAACAGGAAATTATATGAAAGCATATAAAATAATGGAAAAGGCAGTAAAAGAAGGTAAAGTAAAAGCAATAGGATTATCAAATTTTGATGAAAAAGGAATACAAGAAATTTTAGATAATTGTGAAATAAAACCAACAATATTACAAACAGAAGCACATCCATATTATCCACAAACAGAAATGAAGAAATTTTTAAATAAAGAAGATATGAAAATACAAGCATGGTATCCATTAGGACATGGAGATAAAGGATTAATCAATGAAGAAGTATTTAGTAAATTAGCTCAAAAATATGGAAAGAGTAATGTACAAATAATATTAAGATGGCATGTACAATCAGGTAATATTGTTATACCAGGTGCAAAAAATCCAGATCATATAAAAGCAAATATTGACATTTTTGATTTTGAATTAACAGATGAAGAAATGCAAGAAATTGCTAAAATAAATAAAAATAAAAGATATTATGAAGGAACACCAGAATTACTTGCAAGTTATGCACAAATGAGACCAGACTTAGATGGACAAAAATAAATAATTGTAAGAAGTGATAAATAATGAATAAAATGAATTGGGTATTTAGTAAAAGCAAATAAAAATGGAGGTAAATAAATATGAGTGATATTTTAGTAATCTACTATAGTTTTACAGGAAATAATAAGAAAGTAGCAGAATATGTAAAAGAAAAATTAAATGCAGATATTTTAGAATTAGAACCAAAAGAACCT
>JAGHGS010000158.1 GCA_017888105.1 Bacilli bacterium | reverse complement strand
CAAGCCATGATGAACGAATTATTTTGTTTTCTTCTGTTAATACCTTATTTTCGGCGTAAAAATTGTTATATAAATTGGTTATTTTATATAGATATTCGCAAATTTCATTTAAAGAATAGTTTTCAAACCTTCTTTTGATCATTCTTTTTAAATCTAACATCATAATTATGATTTTTCTTTCATTATCGGTTGTTAGAGTTGTTATATGATCAAAATCTATTTTATTTTCTTTTGCTTTTTTTAGGAGAGAATTCATTCTTACGCAAGAATATAGAAGATAAGTTCCGGTTTTGCCATTTAAATCGGTAAATTTGTCAATATCAAAGTTGTAGTCGGTTGTCCGAAATGGAAGTAAGTCGGCATATTTAATTGCTGCGACAGCGATGGTTTTAGCAATTTCATTTCTTTTTTCTGTAATACTTTCCATGATTCTTGCTTCACAAACTTCCGTTACATTGTCTAGTAAAGTTTTAAGAGGCATTACACCGCCATCTCTAGTTTTGAATGGTTTACCATCGGGACCATTCATTGTTCCAAAACCATTAAATATTAGCTTGGTATCACTTGTTGTAATACCACTTTTTATAGAAGCACGAAATACTTGAGTAAAGTGTAATTCTTGACGTTTATCGACGATATACCAAATTTCATCTGGATTGTACTTATGAACTCTTTCCCAAATGGCTGCTAGATCAGTTGCCTCATAAGATACCGCTTTATTACTTTTGATTAGCATTAGAGGTGGGATTTCTTTTTTATCGGTTTCTTCTTTTACTTCAATTACTTCGGCACCTTCACTTTTTGTGATCATCTTTTTATCATATAAATATTTAAACAATTCTTCCATGTATTCGAAGTTATCTGATTCACCTTCCCATAAATCAAAATCTACATTTAAATCTTTATATAATCTTTTTACTTCATTTAAACTAACCTTTACAATTTTTTTCCATAAAGCATAATATCCTTTGTGTTTTTTTTGAAGTTCTAAATTGATTTGGCGGGATTCTTCCATGATACTTTCATTTTCTTTCGCTTTTGTTGTTGCGGTTGGATATAGTTCTAGTAAATCTTCATTGGTTAAATTAAAATCGACTTCTTCACCATTATAATCGTCTTTAAAATAGGCTAGTTCAGGATGTCTGGTTTTAATTTCTAATATTACCATTCCCATGGGACGACCCCAGTCACCAAGATGAATATCACTGATTGTTTTTGCTCCTACTGCTACACATAAATTGTTTAAAGCTTGACCAATATTAGCACTTCTAAGATGTCCTACGTGAAGTACTTTGGCAACGTTTGGTCCACCATAATCTAAGAATATGGTCTTGTTAATTCCTAAGTTATAATTTGAAGTTATATCTTTTAGTGAATTGTTGGCAAATTCCATTAAAAAATCATCACTTAGGGTAATGTTGATAAATCCGGGATTAGCTACATCTACTTTTTTTAATTCTTTAAAATCTTTTATTTTATCTACGATTTTACTTGCAATATTTATAGGACTATCATGATAAATTTTGGCAAGAGCCATTGCTCCATTATATTGGTAATCTCCAAGGTCTGGTCGGTTTGAAGGATTTAAAATAATTTCATTTAATTCATAACCAATTTCTTTCATTGCTTCTTTAATTTTAATTTCTAATTCATTTATTTTGTGCATTAATATCACTCATTTCTATTTCAATTTTTAAAGGTTTTTCTTGACTTTCTAAAAGATAGCGAATCATTATTTTATTTTTTTCGTTTGAAAAAGTATGTTCACTTAATTCAATATCAAATGATTTTTCTAATTCTTTTAAAGTTAAAAGAGCCTTTTTGGGATTTATTTCTAAAATACTTTCTAGATTTTCTTTTGTAAAAGTTTGATTTGTTAAATTAATTTGGAAAGAATCTGTTTCATTTTCATATCTTAGAATATTATTTTCTAGTTGTCCTAAAAGATTTTCTTTAAATAATAAAATATCATCTTCATATGTGTTTATGATAAGTTCTTTGTTCATAAAATCACCAATTACTTGTTTATTATACTAAAAAATATATCAAAATACAACAAAACCACTAGAGTTTTATTTTCTAGTGGTTGGTGGTTCTTTAAAGAATTGAAATTCATAACTGTTTTTGGCTTTTATTATTTCTTGTTTATTGTTTGGATCAATTCCTTTTGAAATTAAAAATAGTAAGATAAAATCAGAGTCGCTGCCATCGAATTTTAAATGGCTTAAATTTTGGAGTATATCCATATCTATTAAGCCATTTAAAGCATTTTCTTTTATTTCTTGTAAAGTAGTTAACATTAGATCTGTTTCACTTTTTGTGATTTTTTCTGATAAAATAATTTTCATTATCGGTGCATCACAAAGTTGTGTTATTTGTTCTTGTCCTTTTATGGTTTGATTTTTTTTAAGATTCAATTTTAATGATTCATAAATTAGGTTTAATTCTTTTAATTTTTTTTGATATGCCGCATTTAAACTTTCTTCATTATATTGTTCATCTAAGTTAAAAAAATTTAGTTTTTCTCTTAAATTCATGTTTTTTCCTCTTTTCGAGATATTATCTTATCAAAAGGAACATACAATGTCAACTTTATCTTTTAAGAGTGTTATTACTGTTTCGCAAAAAATTAAATTCATTTGATGATTCTATTTCTTTTATTTGTTCTTTCATTTGAGGGTTGATACCTTTAGATATTGCAAAAAGTAATAAAAGATCTTCTTTTTTACCATCGAATTTTAAATTTGATAAGTATGCTAGTAAGTCTGGGTCTAATGTTCCTTGTTCAATCCTTTCTTTAATTTTTAAAAGAGGAATTTTTAGTCTCATTGCTTCCTCTTCTTTGATGTCTTTTGAAAAAATAATTTTCCACATAATTTCATTTAGAATTTCTTGGGTTTTGTTTTGGTATTCTAAGGTATCTTTTTTTGTTATTTTCATTTTTAATAATTGATAATTTGCATTTAATTCTTCTAACTTTCTTTGATAGGCATCATTTAACTCTTTTTCAGTGTAATTTTCTTTTAAATCAAAGTAATCCAATTTTTCTTTTATATTCATATTAATCCTTACTTTCTTATTTAGAATAACAAAAAAATAATTTCTTGTCAAATTTGTTTATAAACTTTCTTTTTTTATCCATATTAAATAATGGGTGAAGACTATGCGGGTTCTAAGATTTTTGTTGAAAATGGGACTTTTTCTATTTGCATCTTTTATTATTGTTATTATTGGTCTTTATACTTATGCGTATTTGAGTCCAAAATTAGAACTTAAAACAGCCGGTCAATATTATATTTATGATACGAATGAGGAATTAGTTTATCAGGGGTCTAGTACAAGTGAATGGGTTAGTCTGGAAGATATTAATTATAATTTAATACATGCTGTAGTTAGTGTTGAAGATAAAAATTTTTATCATCATCATGGGTTTGATTATTTAAGAATTGCGAAAGCGATGTATTTAAATATTAAGAATGGTAAAATTACACAAGGAGCATCTACAATATCACAACAATATATAAAGAATATTTTTCTTGATTTTAGTACGACTTGGTCTCGTAAAATAGAAGAAGCTTTTTTAACTTTGGAATTGGAAGTTCATTATTCAAAAGATGAAATATTAGAAGGGTATTTAAATACTATTAATTATGGACAAGGTAATTTTGGGATTGGAAATGCTAGTCGATACTATTTTAATAAAGAACCTCTTGATTTAACGCTGGAAGAAGCATTAATACTTGCGGGTATACCAAATAGTCCAGAAAATTATAATCCAGTTGCTAATTATGATTTATCGATTGAAAGAGCAAAGATTGTTGGAGAGTCTATGGTCGATAATGGCTATTTATCAGAAGAAGAGTTTGAAGGGTTATTTCAAGAAAAAATTGAAATATATGGAAAATCTAGTGAAGAAAATTTAGATATGCTTATGTATTATCAAGATGCAGTGATTCAGGAATTAAGAGATCTTGGAACAATACCAGAGGAACTTATTCAAAATGGGGGTATTAAGATTTATACTTATCTTGATTTAGATGCCCAAAAAAACTTAGAAGAAAATATTTTGTCTTATTTGGGTGATCGTGAATTACAATCTTCTAGTGTTGTTATTGATCCAGATACTGGTGGAGTTATGGCTTTATCTGGTGGAGTTTCTTATGCGAAAAGTCAGTATAATAGAGCGACCCAAGCAAAAAGACAAGTTGGAAGTGCTATGAAACCGTTTTTATATTATGGAGCATTAGAAGAAGGAATGACTTCTGCTTCTACTTTTAATAGTCAATATACCACCTTTACTTTAAGTAATGGAAATACTTATTCGCCAAAAAATTATGGCTCGATATATGCTAATAAAGAGATTACAATGGCAGAGGCAATTGCTGTTTCGGATAATATTTATGCTGTTAAAACAAATATGTTTTTGGGGGCGGAAAAACTTGTTGATACAGCAAAAAAAGTTGGTATTGAAGCAGAACTTAGTGCTATTCCTTCTTTAGCTTTAGGTACTGGTGAAATGTCTGCGTTAGATTTGGCTAGAGGTTATACAACGCTTGCTACGGGTGGATATAAACAAGAGGTTGGTTTTATTAAAAGAGTAGAAGATAGTGAAGGAAATGTATTGTATGAGAAAGATACGACAAAAGATTTGGTTTTAAATATGAATTATACTTATATTTTAACGGAAATGCTTACTGGTACTACAAATAGCCAATTTAAAGATTATGCCAATCCTACAGCTTTAACAATTGCTTCTAAATTATCTAGAAAATATGCAATTAAAACAGGAACAACAGATACTGATTTTTGGATAGCTGGTTATAATCCCGATATTGTTATGGTTACTTGGGTTGGAATGGATGATAATAGTAGTTTAAGTGCTAATGATTCTTATATTTCAAAAAATATATGGGCTGATACGGTTGAAGATATTCTTGGAGATACAGAAAGTTCTTGGTATGAGGCTCCAGAAAATGTGGTTGGTGTTGTACTTGATGCGGTAAGTGGTAAGCCAACAAATGATGTATCTAAAGCAACTTTATTCTATTTTGTTAAAGGTACTGAAGATATGCTTGATGAACAGTATGTTTCTAAGGAAGAAGAATTGGAAGAATAAAAAATGTTAGTAACAAACAAATTACTAACATTTTAATTTTCGACTATTGTAAATGGATCACTACTTGTTCCGCTTCCTTCAAATTTTGTATCAGCCAAGAGATTAATTACTGAGCGCACACCCCACGTGCCACTCACGCCGCCCCAGCCGAGGTTGCCATCCGAATACACATTGAACACGAGAGCATAACTGCCGTTAAAGTTATACGGAGACATGGTCCAATAGTTTTGACCATTGATTAAATAATTTCCGGTGGCATTTCCACTCCATGGTACTCCTCCAAACATGGCTTCATCTGCAGTTAATAATCCCACTGGTACTTTTATAATATTGTTACTACTACATCCTAAGCTTGGATTTTGATTAGTTGCTATTCTCTCTCGAGCCGCATAATATATGGTACTGCTTGGCTCGCTACTCCATGAGTATCCACTCGCCATATTTCGATCACTACAGAATCCAATATTCGTATCGATATGACTTGCATGATCGTCTAAATTACTACTTGTATACCAACTATTTAATTCTGTTAGTATGGTACTATTACTATTTTGTCCATGTTGCTCTCCACTGGTATATTTTAAACCGACATATTCACTTCGATTATAACTACTATTAAATTGTTGGGAAGCTTCGGTTAATGTTCCAATTCCTGTTGTTGAAGTTGTTGTTCCATTATAAAGTAGTCTTGTACTTCCATCTCCATTTACTCTGATAATTCGCCAGTAAAATCCTCCAAAACTTACCCAATTATCCGTTGGTGCTCCGGCAAAGTAATAACTGGTTCCTTCCCAATCCGTTGTTGTAAATACTTGTTTGGTATGTGAGGTTGTATATGCACTTCCAAAGTTACTTCTTGTACTTTGACTATAATCATTGGTAATAATATCTAACATGGTTCTTCCTTTTGATTCATTAAAATATAATGTACATTTTGTTCCTTTCGTTGTATATGGACTAATACTTAATCCTCCTGTTTCACTGTCATAGCTAATACTCAAATCAGGTATTTCTGTTCCATCTTTATAGGTACAGGTACTCTGCTCTGTATCTAAAGTATATTGTTTTGTATTATCTAACTTTGTTGTTTCCTCTCCATCAATATATAGAGCTACAACATTTAAGTCTGCTAAGGAATAGTTGATTGTTCCATTTACTAATGGAATACTTTGTGTTGTTCTGTATTTTGCTTTCGTAAATGTCAGAATACAGGCTGAAATAATTGCTACTACCACTACTCCTATTATGATATTTCTTTTTAAATGGCTTTTTTCTTTAAAACTTCAAATTTCATACTAATCTCCCTTTCATGAAGTGGTGCTTCATTTAATTTGTTATTGAAAATGGTTATTCTTAATGCGATATATTATGTCGTGTTTATTTTATTATAATTTGTGATTGATGTCAATATAAAACACGACTTTTTAAGTCGTGGATAGATTATCCTTGATATGACATAATAAGTCATAAGGTGAATATATGATCAAAGAGTATAGATTGAAAATGGGATTAACACAAGAAGAATTAGCTGAGAAGTTGGATATTAGTACAAGACATTTACAAAGAATAGAGGCAAATATTTGTAGTACTAAAATAGAAATGTTAATTAAAATTATTCAAGTTCTTAAAATTGAGGATAAGGATGTTTTAAAAATGTTGAAGATAAAAAAATAGTGTTGATAATTTGATTGTTATCAACACTATTTTTGAATGAGAAGTGATGGTGTGTTGGCCATTTCTTCGGGAACAGCGATATCCATATACTCTAGTATGGTTGGAGCTACATTTGTTAAGTCACCACTTTTTTTAAGTTCTACATTTAAATCAGTTATAATAAATGGTACTTTGCTTGTTGTATGCGTGGTAATAGGATTGCCAAATTCATCGAGCATGATATCAGCATTTCCATGGTCTGCTAGAATAATCATGGTATAAAAATTATCTTCGGCTACTTCATATAATCTTTCTAAACATACATCTACAGTTGTTACAGCTTTCATGGTTGCATCAACGTTTCCAGTATGTCCAACCATGTCTGGATTTGCAAAATTCATGAAAATAAAGTCGGTATCTTTTTCCATGGCTTGAATTGCTTTTTTAGTAACATCTGTTGCGCTCATTTCTGGTTTTAAATCATAGGTTTCTACTTTTGGCGATGGAACTAATATTTTATCACATTTATCAATTTTACCGTTATACATACCATCAAAAAAGTAAGTAACATGAGCATATTTTTCTGTTTCTGCTATTCTTGCTTGTGTAATTCCTAGTTTACTTAGATAGATTCCAAGGGGATTCGTTACATTAATAT
>JAGHGS010000021.1 GCA_017888105.1 Bacilli bacterium | reverse complement strand
TCGAGAAGTAGCACAATTTGGTAGTGCACTTGGTTTGGGACCAAGGGGTTGCAGGTTCAAATCCTGTCTTCTCGACCATTTTTGAAAAAACATCTCATCTATGTATGAGATTTTTTTATGCCTGCAAATCCCCTTGATCCAAGCAAAATGCATTATCATATATAAATATGTTCAAATAGCTTGTAAAAATCAAGACTTTTCAATTCAAAACTTGTTCCTCTATCATGAGGAAGGCCTTTTTTTAATCCTTCTTTATATACTCCTATTTTTAAACTGATTCGAATAACATCTTTATCAATTAATTCAATAAATTTTGTCAAAACTCTTTAATTTATAAAAAATAATTTTATAATACTTATAATATGTTATATTATTTCTTGTGGTTGGCCATGCATTGATTAAAGCTACATATTGAAGTTTTGTGTTTACCTTTTCTTTTAGCGTTTTAAAGTTCCAATATACCCTATCTTCTAAAAGATGGCTATATCTATTTTTAATTGTTAAAATTAATTTTTGCTTATCATAGTCTACTTTTAAATTAAAAAAGTATTTGTTTGCGACTAAAGTTGGCTTTTTTGTTATTGAAACGTTTAATACCTTTTTATCTTTAAAAATTTTATCTGGATAGCCATAATCTTTGCATAATCTCTGTGTTTCCAACTCGCCTTCGGGTGTCAAATTAAATAACGTGGTATAGGACTTACTATATCCTATCTTAGTTTTTATTTCAATTCCATGATAATCTGGTATGCTTTTGGTATCTTCTGATTTTCCTATTAAGTCTTCAAATGTTTTACCAACTCCGGTTACTCCTTTCCTTGTACTTTTAACATAACCCATATTTTTTATTTTAGTAAATTCTTGTTTTAATTGCTCTAATTCTTGCACTTTCATATATAAATTCCTCCCTGAAGAGGTAATTATATCATATTGTTATTTATCTGTTTGTCGAACTAAGGGATTCGCTTAGAAATTATTTTTAATAGTTTAAAGAAACCTCGTTTCTCAAATTTGAAACGAGGTTATTTATCTCATTTTTTAAATATTTACTCATCTAAAGTATTAAAAATATACTTTTCTAAGTTTTCACAATTAATTTCTAAAATATGTTCATTTTCTTTTAAATTAATGACTGTTAAATTTAACATGTAGATATCCTTTCTTTATTCAATCGTAAATTCAACCGAAATGTACTTTTTGTTAATTTCGGTAGATGGTGTATCAGATTCTAAAAATATATCTTTCACTAGTCTATAGGTTCCTGCATCAAGGCTTCCATACATACATTCCCAATTTTGTTTCAGTTCTAATATTCCTTCGTCGTTGACATAATAAGCTATTAAATCAAATCCACAATTTTTCCCAGTTTCTTTTGGTGTTACCCAACTATCATTTTCTTTTTTATCTATTCTAAAACTGTTACCATAAACATAGGTTCCTTTACCATTTGTGTCTTTTATAATTACTGTTGCTTCCTCATTCGTTAATGAATTTTCTTTAATCGCCATAGAAATGCCATCTATTTCTGTTGGCTCAAAATTTTTGCTAATCTCTTCATCTTTTGTACAGCCAGAAATGGTTAATATAAAAAGTGTACATAGTAATATGGTTATTATTCTTTTTTTCATCGTTAGAACTCCTTTTTAATTGAGGATTTCTAGTAAAGCTTTAACATCTATATTGTAGCCATTATCATCAATAGAAATATAACCATTATATTCATCATTACTATAAACATAAAAATCAATACTTAAAATAATCTCATCTTTTCTGTCTAGTAATTTTAACCTATAACGAGGAAACCCTCCGTAAGGAACTGTTTCATCTTCACTCATTGGGGTACGATTATTAATTATTTTTATTATTTTCTCAATATCTTCATTATTTGTTATTTCTTTCGTTTCGTATTCACCAAATATTTCTTGTACTATAATTTTTTCTGTCTTATCAATATTATTTTCAGTTCCATCAAAGAATATTAAAGCAATCCCTATAATAATTAGTAAACATATTATTGTTAATATAATTATTCCCATTTTCTTTTTCATATAAACTCCTTATCTTGGCATCATTATAACATAGTTAAAGTATATTTACTACTAAATATTTGCTTTTATAATTTTTTCAAAAAAAATAGAGCCTAAGCTCTATTATAAATATTCATTTAATAATTTGGTTAATGCTGTGGCATCTCTATAGCCAAAGAAGCCATCTACTACTTTACCATCTTTGATTACAACTAATGCTGGTGTATAACCATTATTAATAAATAATTCTCCTAAAGTTCCAGTTTCACCATTAGCAGTTGCTTCTACTGTCATCTTATCCGTTAATGGTTCTAATTCTTCTTTTGCAGCATTCCAGTTACTCATAAAAGTTTGAACGTCGAGATAATTTGTTTTAAAGCCTAAATCTTCTTGAACTTGATTTAACACAGGAACAAATTCTCTACAATAAGTACAACCACTACGTCCCATATACAATACATGAGTTCCATCTTCTTCAAATAAAGCTAAAGCTCCATCAAGATCTACTTCATTCATTGCACTAACATCGTATTCTTCTGTACTACTGTTGCTACCGTTGTTTGTGTTTCCATTATTTGTTGTACTAGTTCCACCATCTTTAAAATATAAACCAATAATTAATATTGCTAAAATGATAAATCCAAAAACCACTATAAACGTCAAATTTCTTAATTTTTCTTCCATAATAAATTTCCTCCTTTTTAAATACGCTATGTATTATACTCTTAATCTTTAAAAAAAGCAAGTTTTTTTGCTTGCTAATCCACTACCGTTGCTGTTACATCATTTTTCTTTTCATTATATTCTAATTTTACTTTTTTATCGTTAAAATTCTTTGAAGAATCGGTTGGATCTGTTAAAAGTCCCTCTTCATTTCCAATTAAATATCCAGCCTCTATTAAATCATCTACGCTAATATAAGTTGTACTTGTTTCTTCAAAAAGAGTTGTATTTGCTAAAGCATAATCTTCCGCTTGAACTTCAATTAAATATTTTACTTCATCGACTGCCTCTTTTCCATCCACAGCAAAGGCATATGATGTTTTATTAATTGTTATAAACGCAACAATTCCTAATAATACGATTACTACTAAAATTTCTATCTTTGAATATCCTAACTTATCCATTCTCTTTACCACCTTGATAAGTATAACATATCTCTATCTTTTTTGAAAGAGATAGGCTTTTATATTTTTTTAATTTTTCTTATTTTTTTAGTTACTTTACATTTATTTTGTAAACTCTTTTATTATTTTGTACTTATTTATAAGTTTTTCAAGATTTACGGTTGCATTGGCTGGACTTGTGCTGGGAAGCGTAATCGTTGGGAGTTCTATATTTTTCATATATTTTTTATATAAGTTGGAAGCAGTTTTGCCATTTAAAAAGATTATTTTAATTTTGCTTTCTTTTAATATTTGAGATAGGTCATTGGGTTTTACTTCTTTAATTGAAGCATCGCTTGATCCTTTTATTTCACAGGATGCGCATACATCAAATAAAGCAATATTGTGTTTTTTTAAAAATTCTTTTTTATCCACTATCTCTTCTTTAAAAATACTTGCTAAAACAGGCCAAAAGCGATTCTTGGGATGAGCGTAATAAAATCCCTCTTCTCTTGATTTTACACTTGGAAAAGATCCTAAAATAAGTATTTTGGAGTCTTTATTATAAAATGGTTTAATTGTATGATATTCCATAAATGCAAAAAGACAAGACTATTTCTTATCTTTCATAACCTCCATTAGTGTCGTTCCAAAAGTAGCTATATCTTGTAAGTTTGCTGGTACAATTAATTTGGTTGATTGACCATCTGCTACTTTTCCTAGAGCTTCATAACTTTTTAGAGTTAATACCGCTCCATCTGCTTTGGCATTTTTTAATAGTTCAATTCCTTTTGCTTCTGCTTCTTTAATTTTAATCATCGCTTCTGCTTTTCCTTCGGCAATACGTATAGCACTTTGTGCTTCTGCCTCAGCACGTAAAATTGCACTTTCTTTTTCGCCCTCGGCGATTAAAATGCTTGATTTCTTTTCACCTTCTGCTTGTAAAATCTTTTCTCTTCTTTCTCTTTCAGCTCGCATTTGTTTTTCCATTGCTTCTTGAATATCTCTTGGTGGTAAAATATTTTTTACTTCTACACGATTTACTTTAATTCCCCATGGATCGGTTGCTTCATCTAAAATTGCTCTCATTTTACCATTTATAATATCTCTGCTTGTAAGTGTTTGATCAAGTTCTAATTCACCAATAATATTTCGAAGAGTCGTTGCTGTTAAATTTTCAATTGCACTTACGGGAGCATCTACTCCATAAGTGTAAAGTTTTGGATCTGTTATTTGAAAATATACTACGGTATCTATTTGCATTGTAACATTGTCTTTCGTAATTACTGGTTGTGGTGCAAAATCTTTTACCGTTTCTTTTAGACTTACAACCTTTGAGATACGATCTACAAAAGGTATTTTTACATGTAATCCGTTTTGCCAAGTTGTGTAATAACTTCCTAATCTTTCAATTACATATGCTTTTGCTTGTGGTAATAATTTAATGTTTGTAATAATTAAAATAATTACCAATATTAAAATTGCTATTAAAAATTCCATTATTTTTCACCCTTTCTCACTATGAGTTTTACGCCATCAATATCTTCTACGATGACTTCCTCACCAACTTTTATTTTTTCATTGCTAATAGCACTCCATTTTTTGCCATCTACTTTTACTTCCCCAATTTTAAGTTTTGTAATTTCTTCTGTTACAATTCCTTCCATTCCTAGAACGCGATCTAAGTTCGTACTTATTTTTTTCTTACTTAATTTTTTTACTAAGTATGGTCTTGTTAAAAGCATTAGTATGAGACCTATACCAACAAATACCATAAATTGGATATAAAAGGAATCCACTACAAAAGATAAGAATAAACTTATGATGGCACTAACAATAAACCATATACTTACCAAATTAATTGTAATCGCTTCTAGTATTGTTAAAAGTATGATAATAATTAACCACATGACCCACATTGTACTTCACCTACCTATCTAAATTATACGTTACTATACAGAAAATTACAATCTATTTTTAATTTATGATATAATCTTTTTAGGTGATTTTATGTTTGGACGAATGCTCTTTGTAGGTTTAAGTACAAATGATCGAAATATTATTAAAAAACTTATTTTAGAATGTCATGTGGGTGGACTTACTCTTTATTCTAGAAATTATCGTAATTATGAGGAAATGTTAGAATTAATTAATTATATTCATGGTTTATCAGAAAAGGCAGGTTACACTATTTTAGTTGGCATTGATGAGGAAGGATATCGGGTGAATCGTTTACCTAAGGAAATCGTCAATTTGAAAAGTCCTTATTCTTTACATCATGATTTAGAGTTAGTTAAAAAACATGGAGAAATTATTGCTACGATTCTATCGAAATCCAATATTAATATTAACTTTGCTCCTGTTTTGGATATCAAAAGATTTCCAGATGATCATCCGATTGGAGACAGATGTTTTGGTGATGATGCTTCTTCCGTTATCAAAAATACTATTCCTTATATTAAAGAGTTTCAAGATAAAAATGTGATTCCAGTTGTAAAACATTTCCCTGGTCATGGAGCAACAAAAATCAATAGTCATTATTTTATTCCGGTTATTTGGAATTCAAAGAAATTAATCCAAGAAGATATTTTGCCTTTTAAGGAAGCGATTCATAATGGATGTGATGCGATTATGGTAGGACACTTTTTAATTCCTAAAGTAACTTTTCTTACCCCTACTTCTTTTTCTGGGCAAACTGTTGAATTTCTAAGAAATAAACTTGATTTTCAAAAACTAATTGTAACGGATGATATTTGCATGGGATTATTAAGATTGCTAAATAAATCTAAAATTGTAAGGAAAGCGATCAATCGTGGATTTAATATGATTATGGTTAAATATTATGATAGTTTTTTCAAAGATTATGAAAAGTTACAAAAATATTTTACTCAAAATAAATTAAACCAAGATCATATTAATCAATCTATTAAACTGATCGATTCTATCATTAAAAAATATCATATTGCCAATAAACCGTTTTCTAATACTTTAGATATTAACAAAATAAATAAAGAAATTAT
>JAGHGS010000157.1 GCA_017888105.1 Bacilli bacterium | reverse complement strand
TCGGTTTGCCTTAAAAGGAATTTGTATAATTTTTTCTTCACTTCTTCCAGCATTTTCTAATTCTTCTTCTAAGGTTGGTTTATAATAAATATGAGCAATTACTTTTTCTTGTTCATCTGCCTGAATCTTCATTCTTCCAATTTCTAATTCTCTTTGCTCTCCAGCCTTTAATTGATTAGATAAATCCACTAATCTCTTTTCAAGATCTTGATTCATATTATCACCACTTTAATTATAACTTAATTTCTTCATTTAAACAAGATAAGATATGAGCATAAACTTTCCCATCTACAATTTGGTCAATCTGGCAAAGATACATTTGATCCAACTTATATTCTCCATTTAAATAAACTTTAATATAATTAGAAGTAAAACCAGTTGTATATTCACCTTCATATTCCTCGGTTAAAACATCCAGTGTTTTCCCAATGAATTTTTGTTCATACTCTTTTTCTAATTCACTAGATACCTTTAAAAGTTGTTGTACTCTTTCTTTTTTTATTTTTTCATCTACTTGAGGCATAACAGCTGCAGCCGTACCCGTTCTGATCGAATATGGAAAGACATGCAATTTACTAAAATGAATTTCCTTCACAAAATCCATATATTCCAAGAAACATTCATCGGATTCATAAGGATGACCAACAATGCAATCAGTAGTAATAGATATATCGCCTCGAATCTCCCGAATCCGTTTTATTTTTTCTCTAAAATAAGTTGTATCATATTTCCGATTCATTCTCTTTAATACCGTATCACTTCCACTTTGAAGAGGAATATGTAAATGATTTGCAATCTTTGGTTCTCTTCCTAGTAAATCTAAAAACTTATCATTTAATTCTGTTATCTCAATACTAGAAATTCGAATTCGTTTAAGTCCATCAATTTTTGCCATTTCCTCAATTAAATCACTCAAATCATGACCATTAGAAAAATAGCTTCCAGTATGAATTCCTGTTAAAACAATCTCTTTATGTCCGTTTAAAACTAAAGCTTGCACTTCCTTAATCGCTTCATCAAAATCTTTAGAACGAATACTTCCCCTTACATAAGGAATAATACAATAAGAGCAAAAATTATCACAACCATCTTGAACTTTAATGAAAGCTCTAGTATGAGTAGTAAACCGTTCCAGCTTCATGTCTTCAAAATCTAAAGCTCGATTTTTTGTAAAAGAAACATAAGATTGATGATGCTTTAAATATTGTTCTAAAAGCTCTACAATTTGGCTTTTTTCTCGATTTCCAAGCAAAATATCAATTCCCATGTTTTGATAATCTTCTTGATGATTTTGAGAACTGCAACCAACCACAACTAAAATAGCCTGTTCATGTTCTCTTCTTGCTTTATGAACTAACTTTCTTGATTTTCGATCCGCCATATTTGTAACACTACAAGTATTAATAATAATAATATCAGGATTTTCCTCATCATAAAGATAGCCAGAGTTTTTTAATTTCTCCAGCATATATTCACTTTCATAAGCATTTACTTTACATCCTAAAGTAATAATTTGAAATTTCATATTCTCCCCTGAACTTTCTTTAATTTAATTTTTGTTGCAACTGTTTAAGTGCTTCCAAAAAAGCCTCTTCTTTTTGATAAGAAATAACAGCTACTTTAATTTCCGGTTTTACGACAATATCACGATTAATTAAATTATCCAAATCTACCTTTTTAACCGTTAAATCTTCATCCAAATTTTCTTCTTCGGAATAATTAATCGCAAAATCATTTTTTCTTTTTAATAACTCATCATAACTAATAATAGCCTTTTCTTCTTGTTCTTCTTCATATCGATTGAGATTAACCGTACTAGGTTCTGCGTTTTCTAAAGCTTCTGTAATCTCTTTTAAGCTATCCATCTCACGATTCGTATGAGCATCATCATCTATATTTTTATCTAAAAAATCATGTTTGGAAGTGATATTATTATCATCGTCAATACGGTTTTCTCTTAAAAAATAAATTAAAACAATTACCAACAACATAAGAGCTAAGACTGCGAAAAAGAAAACTACATCTACAAAAGAAAGTGTTTTTAAAAAGCTAATTGTGTCATTAATAATTTGCATAATAATATCACCACAATATTATTCTATCAAAAAAATGCCAATTAATAAAGAGGCATTTTAATATTTACATTTTATTTTCATATAATTTACACTAATTGACAACATATGGATCATCCATCGTTCCGGTTCCAGTTACCATAACATTTCGATTAAAGCTAATAACAGGTCTAAAATTTCGATATAAGGATCCACTGACATTATCCACTAATTCTCCTTCAGTACTTACTAAGAAAGGATAAAAAGTATCATTATCACTTTTTGATAAAGAACTCGTCCACCATAAATTTTCAATTTCTTCATTATATAAGTAAAAATCGGTATTTTCTTTTCCATATAATCCACCAGCATAAACAAACTCATCTGCACTAATTAACCCAATCTTACTCGTAAAACGTTCTCCCAAACAATTAAAAGTAGGTATTTTATTCGTTACAATTCGAGTATAAGCATTATAAGTACCATCAGTAGAACCAGATTCACTACAAAACCTTGTATTAGCAAGATAAGAATCATAACTACTTAAAGTACTATCATAATAGCTATTTAAACTAGTATAAAGATCCGTATCATTTAATACTTCAAATCCTTCTACATCCGTATTATAATTTGCTAAAGCATCCGGAGCACTATCCAGTATTACTCGAACCGTTCCATCCCCATTAATTCTTATAATCCTCCACATAAGCCCTGCAAAAGAAACATAATTATTATTTACTTTTCCCCTAAAATAATAAGTAGCTCCATCATCATCACTCGCTTCAATTAGTCCTTCATTTTGAAGTGCCACTTCTTCCCCAACACTTGTCAAAGAACTTTCTTTTACTTCATTTTGATTTAATATAGTCATATAAAAATACTCTTCAATATCATCAATTTTCTCTACAACAATTCGAAAAGAAGTACTCGTATTACCTGTTACACTTAAAGTAAAATTTTGCGTTTCCATTGATTGAACCAAAATATTATCTAAAACAATATTTTGTTCTTCCGATAAATGATTATCCTCACTTACAACATTAGTATCACTAGAAGTAAGATGATAAACAACATCTTTACTCATCCCTTTAATATCAGTTAATGTAATACGATAAAAAACATCACTATCTCCACTATTAGTAACGGAAAAACGATATTCACCATCACCAATAACCGATGATCCATCCAAATAATTAATCGATAATTCATCATTAACAACAACATCGGTTTCTGGATGAATTACTTTATCATAAAATAAGTATCCAACTCCAACACAACCAATTAAAATAATCAAAATACCAATCAAAAATAAACTTCTTTTGTAAACTATTCTCATTTCATTCAACCCTTTATAATAAAATTATATAATCAAAAAGCAAGAAAGTAAAGGATTTCTTGCTATAAACTTGCCCATATATAATTGGAATTCAAAACATAATAAATATAGTTATAATATATAGTCGAAAATAATAAAATATAAATAATAATATGCATAAGCTATACGGGCAAGAAATATTATTCAGCACCAACTACAACATATGGATCAGAAGTTGTACCTGAACCTACTAACTGAACATCAGCTTTCAAATTGATGACTGGACGTACGCCAAGAGTACTATCTACTTTATTAGATCCAATTCCACCTGAAGAATAAGTCAATAAAACATAGGCATAATTAGAAAAATTATATGGTGTCATTGTCCAATATGAAATTCCTGTATTTAGATAATAATTTGAATTAACGACTCCATAAACACCGCCTGCATATGCAATTTCATCCGCTGTAATAAGACCAATAGGATACTTTAAAGCAAAATTCCCCTTATCGCTTCCGCCCGTAGTATACAAATCACTACTATTACTACACTCAAAAGTTGGTTGCTTATGTGTCAACTACCATGCAATAAATTGCATGGCTTGCTTTAGGTGCTGAAAGCACATTTAATGAGTAAACTCATCCCATTATTTTGAAATTCTCTTCATATTCGTCTTGTTGGTTCTCTATATATTCTT
>JAGHGS010000156.1 GCA_017888105.1 Bacilli bacterium | reverse complement strand
TAGCACTGATGCTATACCTTTCATTCTTGAGCCTTCTTTTTCGATCTTGCGAACGTTTACTGATGTAATTTGCATAAATATTCTTCCCTCCTAAGTTTTTCAACTTACCTATATTTTATAGCAAAACTCTAAAAGTTGCAAGTGTTTTACATATATTTTATTTTAATATCGCCAGTAAATATATCACGATAAGTAAAACTTTTCTCTACATTGTTTTCTATTATTGTGAATAAATTCGGATAAATGGCATGAATATAACCCGTATAACTACTTGTTTTTCCACGCATTCCATAAACTTTTATTTCTACTTTATGTCCTATATTTTGACTTATTTCTTTTTTGATATCATCTGTATTCAATAAAAACCTCCTTATCTAGGGTATCCAACATACATAAGTCCATTGCATTTTAGGCCGCCTATTCCATTATGACCATATTTTGTTTTATCTAATAGACTTAATAAGTTGATTTCTTTGCTCCTTTCTGTAAGGGCAAGTGTTGTAGCAATAATTGCTGGATCTAAAGCATGAATGTTAATTCGTTTTGGACTTGAAGCAAAATTTGCTCCGGCTTTAATTAATTCTTCATAATTACTTTGACAGGCTCCAGCAATTATTACTAGTTTTTCATGAGAAATTTCATAATTTCTAGCAACTTTTACTGCTTTAATAAAATTCGCTGAATTTTTATAATTTTTTAAATCATTTGTTGGGCCTTTTTTACGATAATAAGCATCATGACCGGTAATTACTACAATATCTGGTTTAAATTCTTTTAAAAGGGGTAAAATGCTTTCATAAACGTGGTCTTCGCTTATTCTTCTTCCAAAGGCGAGAACGCCTTTTTTTTTATAGAAATTTAAACATTTTTCTAGGTATTCTTTATCTCCATCAATATGTAGTATTTTAGCGGGTAAATAAAAATATTCACTTCTGTCTTCTGGAATTTCTGGAGTTGGAATTTCTTCAGTTAAAGGAGTGGTATCTTTTTCAATATATTTTACTAAATCTTGTTCTGGACTATCTGCATAAAGACGAACTTCTACTCCTTTTAAATAATAAATATCGTTTTTGATATTTGTTATTTTAAATACTGTATCATGATTATAGCTTTTTCTAGTAACAAAATCTCCCCTTTTTAATTTCATAAGATTCACCATTAAAATATATGTTAAAGATTTTTTTTTAGACATAAAAAAACTAAGCTAGAGTATTTGCAAGATCTCTAAATACTTCTAAACTTAGTTCTTCTGCTCGAATATTTTCATTTAAATTATTTTTTTCTAATATTTTTTTTATTTTATTCCAATCATATTCTTTTAAGTTATTTTTTAATGTTTTTCTTTTCATTTTAAAAGAGTCATTTATTAATTTAAAAAATAATTCTTCGTTTTTAACATCTAATTTTTCTTTTTTTCTTTTAAAATTTATAACTGCACTTTCTACTTTTGGTACTGGATTAAATGCAAAACGACTAACATCAAATAAATAATTAATGTGAAAATAATAATTTAGATACACGGTTAAGGAACCATAAGCTTTGGTTTTAGGGATAGCGGTAAAACGTTCGGCGACTTCTTTTTGGACTAAAAGTGTCATGCTTTCTAAATTGTCTAGGTTAATTATATGTTTAATAATGGGAGTTGTAATGTAATAAGGAATGTTTGCTATAATATAGATATTTTCGTAATTAAAATTTTTACTATCTTCTAAGATATTTGCTTGTAAGAAGTCTTTGAAAATGATTTTTGTTTTGTTATCTTCATGTTTTTTTAGAATTTCTTTTAATCTTTCATCTATTTCATAGCAAATTAAATAGCTTTCTTTTTCTTTTAAGTATTTTGTTAGAGCACCTTTTCCAGGTCCAATTTCGATAATTAAATCGTTTTTATTTGTTTTAATAGAGTTTGCTATTTTTTTTAAAATATTTTCGTCTTGTAAAAAATTTTGCCCTAAGCTTTTTTTTGCTTTTATTTCCATAAAATCCCTCTAATCTAAAGAAAGATGGGTTATTTTTCCCATCCAAATCTTAATACATCATAAGTAATACTGCTTCTACCTACATATTTATAGGCGTACTCTTCGCTTGGAGTTAGTAAATCGATATCATTTCCAAGTACTCCTCGGTCTAGAACGATTGCAACAATTGGTTTATCACTAATTCTTGAACTTTCAAAACGAATGATACTACCACATGGCAGATTTGATGAAGAAGCAACAATATTTACTTCACCATATGTATTATCAATATAAGTATCTGTTCCATCACTTACATCTAATCCAGTACAAGCAAGATGACCACTACATGCTGGACAATCTGCTCCATATCCGGTAAGATCTCCAGTATAACTATCTAAAGAGCCCCAAAGATAGGTTTGCAATGCCTCCTCGTTTGCTTTTGCTTCTTCTTCTTTATTAATATAGATTGCCATTGCTCCTAAATCAACACTTTTGTTGACATTTTCATTGGTACTATATGTTTCCATTTTTGATGAAGAAGCATTTAGTCCAAATAAGATAACAACACCAATACTAATTTTTACTATATAATTCAAGTAAAATTTACTTTTACTTAACATTTTTCTTCACCTCATTGGTAAATTAATCATACCATAAAATACACTAAATGTCAAAAATCCGCTTGATATTATCGTTGGTAATTCTTGCTAGTTCTTCAATTGAGATTTCTTTTAATTCGCTGATAAATTTAGCAATTTCGAGTATTCGAGCTGGTTCATTTCTTTTTCCACGAAATGGTTCTGGTGTTAAGTAAGGACTATCTGTTTCTAGAACAATATTTTCTAATGGAATTTCTCTTATCACATCTTTTAATTTTGAGTTTTTGAAAGTTATGACTCCGTTAATTCCTAGTAAATATCCCATTTTAATGTATATTTTTGCAGTTTCTAAAGATCCTGAAAAAGAGTGAATTACGCCCTTTGTTTTATAGTTTTTTAAAATATTAATTGTGTCTTCGGTTGCTTCTCTTGAATGAATGATTACTGGCAAATGATATTTTTCGGCTAGTGATAATTGTTCTTCTAGTAATTTTTTTTGCTTTTCTTTATTTTCTTTTGTATAGTGATAGTCTAGTCCTATTTCACCAATTGCAATTACTTTTTTATGATTTAATTGCTTTTCTATTAATTTAATATCTTCTTGGATATATTCTTCTACATTTTCTGGGTGTATTCCTAATGCTCCATACATATTTTCATATTTGCCTATTAGTTCTAAGACTTCGCTATTACTTTTTTTATCACAACCATTATTAATCATTCGGTTGATTTTATTTTCTTTGGCGTTTTTTAATATTTCATCTATATTTTCATAGTATTCTTTATAAATATGACAATGTGTGTCTGTAAACATAATATCACCGGGATAATTATAAAATATTTTGAGTTTTAAGTAAAGTTTAAGTCTACTTAAAGATATTTTATTTCTTTTTTAGTTATTCTTTGCTAAAATTAAGTTGGGTGATAATATTTTGAAAATATATATTGGTAGTGATCATAGAGGAGTTGAATTAAAAGAAAAAGTGATTAAGTATTTAAAAGAAAATGAACTTGATGTAGAAGATATTGGTCTTCCAAATAGTCTAGCGGATGATTATCCAAAATTTGCTTTTACTCTTGGAGAAATGGTTCGCGATCATAAAGGATCATTAGGTATTTTAATATGTGGTTCTGGAGTTGGTATGAGTATTGCCGCTAATAAAGTTAAGGGAATTCGTTGTGTCAGGGCAGTTAGTGTGGATGATGCTTTTAAAGGAAAGAATCATAATGGTGCAAATGTAATTGCATTAGGTAGTGAGGTTACAACTGATTTTAATTTAGTAAAAGAAATGATTGATACTTTTATTACGACGAAGTCTCCAAGTGAGGAGAGACATTTAAAAAGAGTACAAGCAATTCGTATGTATGAGGCACAACAATAATGGGTATTGATATTTATTTATATGTTTTCTTTACTTTATTAGCTGTTTTTATCTTTAATGGTGTTAATTGGGAAAAATTTATGAAGTCAGGAAAAGTGATTGAAGCACGATTACTTGTTTTGACTCTTAGTTTTGCTTTAGGTTATTTGCTTACTAATTTTGTTTTGGCGTTTATAAATTAAACACACTCGGATATTTTAAAGTGTGTTTTTAGCTGTCAAAAAATAACATTAGTAAAACTAAGAAAATTTTAGGTGATTTATTATCCACACGTAATATACTTCCGAGATTATCAGATGAATCTATAATATGTATTGTAGCATGCTTACTAACAATTGTTGTATATAAATCATTTTCATTTTTATACTCATATGTTGGCTGCTTATTGGTGATTAATCTGATATATCCTCCATAGTATGTTGTGGTTTTCCTTCTTGGCTACTACTACTTGTACTGGTGCTTGGTGTTCTATCTTTACAGATGCTTACATTTCCATTTAGTTTATCTCTATAGCTAGATAAATTATTTGTATACCAATTATTTAAAAATTATAATATAATAATTAAAATAAAAAATAACAAGCAGTATAATCAGATAAATAAATAGGTATTTTTTATATTTTTGATATAGATGTTGAAAGACATCGGAATTTGTCGAACTCTTTTTGTTGCTTTTTGAAAGTATTTGCTTCATAATAAATGTTATTCAGTTATTGGTACCGCCTGCTTTCTTTTTATGAGTAGTAATGACTACTTGAATTTTATTCAGAAGTTTTTATGAAAGTAGAAGGAATGTAAATGAGTGATATTATTTATTAGTTTTTTAAGTTGATATGGGTTGACAAATTTTCTCTGTTTTTATAAAATATGTATTGTTTTAGGGGGGTTTATGAGTACTTTAAGAGTTAGTGAAAGTCCAGAGTGGATTAAAGAAAAAGATTTTACTAAAAAAGAATTAGAAATGTTAAAAGAGATTTTACCATTTTATGTCATAAATACGTTACAAGAAAATTATAGTTATCGGGGGATTTCTGTTACAGAATATGGTTGGTCTGATAATGTTTGGAATACTGGAATTTTAAAGGAACAACTTTTTCATGTTGCTAATTTAACTTTGAATTATAATTTGTTTATGGTGGAACGTTTGGAAGATATGAGTGAAGTTTGCAATCAAGCTCATCTAGATGATCATTTTTATCAATATCGTGATCAAGAGAGAATTGCAATTTATGTTAATAGTCGTTCTAATCTTGTGTTAAGCATTTTTAAACATATTCGGAATGCTTTTGCTCATGGAAGATTTGTTATGTATCCAATTGGTGATGATTATATGTTTGTAATGGAAAGTGTGGATCATTCGAATCGAAGTTTGGTTGTTAAAGCACGTATGATCCTTAGAGGTTCTACTTTAATTAATTGGATGAATTTGATTCGTAAGGGACCAGAACAAGGAGAAGTAAGAAAAAGAAGAAAAAAATAAGCTTTATGTTTCAATAAACATAAAGCGATTAAAATTATTATAGTCTTTTTCAATTGTTATAATTGCTTTAGGATAAGTATTTAAAGCAATTTTTTTTATTTCTTCTCCTAAAGTATTTCCGATTTCAAAAATAATTGTACCATGAGGATTTAATATGTTTTTTGATAATTCAATTATTCTTTGATAGAATTCTAGGCCGTTATTCTTGGCAAATAAAGCAATTTGTGGTTCATATTTGGTTTCTATACTTGTGTATTCCTCTTCCTTTATATAGGGAGGATTAGATATTATAAAGTCGTATTTTCCTTTTAAATTATTTTTTAAAATATCTTTTTCAAAAAAATGAATGTTTACATTGTTTTCTAATGCATTTTTTTTAGCTACTTCTAATGCATTTAAACTAATATCACAAGCATCTATTTCTATATTTAAGTTTTTCTTTAAGGCAATTGCAATGGCTCCACTTCCGGTACATAAATCTATTCCTGTTTTTATTGTTTTATTTTTTAATCTTTTAATTGATTTTTCAACTAAATATTCAGTTTCAAAGCGAGGAATTAAAACATTATTATTTACGTTTATTTTGCAATTATAAAAGTCTACATAGCCAATTAAATATTGAATGGGATAACCTGCTTCTATTTTTTTTAGAGCATCATTTATATTTCCTTGATAAGTTTTTTTTAGAGTATCTAGTTCAGCCTTCCCAATTTTATTCAAAAGATTCACCAGCTAGTTTTAATCTTAAATCTTCGGTTTGTAATGCATCAATAATTGGATCTAATTCTCCATCCATAACACGGTCAAGTGTCATAGTTGAAAAATTGATGCGATGATCGGTTACTCGATTTTGAGGATAGTTGTATGTTCTTATTTTTTCGCTTCGATCACCAGTTCCAATTTTACTTTTTCTTTCTACGCCTAATGCTTGTTCTTCTTTTTGTCTAATCTCATCACCAATTTTAATTTTTAATAATTCCATAGCTCTATCTCTATTGCGAAGTTGACTACGTTCGGTTTGACAAGTTACGACGATGCCAGTAGGTACATGAGTAAGTCTTACGGCAGAATTAGCGGTATTAACGGATTGTCCTCCAGCCCCACTGGAATGGTATACATCCATTTTGATATCGCTTTCTTTAATTTCAATGTTTGATGTTTCTACTTCGGGCATAACTAATACAGTAGCAGTAGATGTATGAACTCGTCCAGCAGTTTCTGTTACGGGAACTCTTTGAACCCGATGAGAACCACTTTCATATTTTAATTTTTTGTAAACATCTTCTCCTTTGATTAATATTTCAATTTGAGAAAATCCTCCACTTGTTCCTTCTTGGGCATGTAATTCTTCTATTTTCCAG
This sequence comes from Bacilli bacterium, assembly GCA_017888105.1. Classification (GTDB taxonomy): domain Bacteria; phylum Bacillota_I; class Bacilli_A; order RF39; family UBA660; genus Caccenecus. The sequence continues at coordinate 494 of JAGHGS010000156.1, read as the reverse complement.
CCATTTTTTTCGGCATAATAAGAATACATACGATAAAGATCTCCGGCAAAGATGTTTGCTTCATCTCCTCCGGCAGCTCCTCTGATTTCCATAATGATATTTTTACCATCAAATTCATCTTTTGGAACTAAAAGAATTTCTAATTCTTTTTTGATTGTTTCTAGTTTATCTTTTAAAGTTTCTAGTTCTAATGATGCCATTTCTCTTAATTCTTCATCTTTCATTAATATTTTAGCATCTTCTATTTCTTTTACTGTATTTTTATACTCTTCATATTTTTTTACTGTACTTTCTAAATCACTAGATTCTTTTGATAAAACTTTTATTTTATTGTAATCACTCATGATTTCAGGATTAGTTAAATCTTTTTGTAATTCATTATATTTTGCTACAATTGCATCTAGTCTTTCAAACATGAAAATCTTCCTTTCTTTTCTTATTATATCAATAAATAAAGAGAAAAACAAACATTAACTGTTTGCTTCTTCATCATC
>JAGHGS010000020.1 GCA_017888105.1 Bacilli bacterium | reverse complement strand
TTGTATTCACTACTTGATGATTCAACTAAAATAGTACTGGAATATAGAGAAAAATATCCCGAAAGTTCTCTAAAAGAACTAGCAGACATCATCAGTATGGAAACAGATTATAAAATTGGAAAAAGCGGTGTTAATCATCACTTTATTAAAGTAAAAAACTTGATAAAGAAGCATAAAAAGCAAAAAAATTGACAGTTATTATTCATTTATGATAAAATAACATCCCGAAAAGAGGAATGTTATGCAAAGAGATAATGAAGGAAGAATTATTTTAGATAATTTAAAAATAGTCGATAATTACACTGAAGGTAGAAAGCCAAAAATTTGGTTATCAGATGGGCAAAATTTGTTTTTGTTTAAAATAAATGCCATGAATTATGAAAATTATGCAGAACTAATTGCTAGTGAATTAGCACAGCAATGTGGTTTAGAAACCGCCCATTATGATTTAGCTATTTATAAAGGAAAGACAGGAATAGTAACGCCAAATTTTTTGAAGCCCAATGACATAATTATCAGTGGTGAAGAAATTTTAAATGATGGAACCAAAATTGCAAGACAAAATAATTTTAAAATTACATTAGATAATTCTTTAGAAAGTATTGTCATAGCTTTAAATTTAAGATATGCATTTACTAATATAGATGAAATAATTAATTCATTAATTAGTATGTGGTGTTTTGATCTTTTAATTTCTGAAAGTGATAGAAATATGAGAAATTGGAGTATCATTAGTAATAAAGAAGGAATAAAACTAGCTCCAATTTATGATTGTTCTACAATGGCATTTTTGAATAATGATATTTCTTCTTACATGAATAGATTATATTCTTATAATACACTTTTGAGTATGCTTGATTCTTTAAAATTAAGTATGCATTATCGAAAAGGTTCAAGTGATGAAACTTTATTTACAGAATTTGAAACATTGTGTCGCCAAAACTTGGCCTTTGTTGAGAATGTTATGCCAAAATTATTACAAATAGATGTAGAACAAGCAATCAAAAATATCGAAAAACGTCATAGCACTAATAAATTAGGAGATAAAGAGTTTGAAATACCAGCCTTAATTGGTATTTGGGTAAATAAAATAGTTGAATTAAGAAAAAAAGACATGCTAAATATTTTAAATCGAGTTTTAAAAGAAAATAAAGAACTGAGTAATAAAAGGGTCAAATAATCTCATCAATAAGACCATAATGAAGTGCTTCTTCACTACTCATATAATTATCTCTTTCACAGTCTTTAATTACTTTATTAATAGGTTGACCAGTGTTAGTTGCTAAAATCCCATTTAGCTTCTTTTTAATTTTAAGAATATGTTCTGCGGCAATTTTAATATCCGTTGCTTGTCCCTGAGCACCACCTAAAACTTGATGAATCATAACCTCAGCATTTTTAAGAGCACATCTTTTTCCTTTTGTACCACTGGAAAGTAAAAATGCTCCCATACTTGCTGCCATACCTACAACAATGGTTCTTACATCACTTTTAATATAATTCATCGTATCATAGATAGCAAACCCACTTGTGACACTTCCACCCGGACTATTAATATATAGATAAATATCTTCATGGTTTATAGAATCCAAATATAAAAGTTCACTAACGACAATACTAGCAAGCGCATCATTTATTTCTCCACTAAGAAAAATAATACGATCTTTAAGAAGTCTAGAATAAAGATCATAAGCATATTCTCTATTACTACTTTTTTCTATAACTGTTGGTACAATGTTCATAAAATAATCACCTATATAATATATAGTATAGAAAAAAGAAATTTATGCAAAAATTGTGACAAAAGCCAAAAAATATGATAAGATATTATAGAATAGAGGGGATAACATGGAGAAAGTCAAAATCACTTTTGAACATAAACAAATAGACATAGAAAAAAATACGAGTTATTTAAATATTAGTAAATATTCAAAATTTAAAGATTCTGTTTTAGCAGTAAAAAAGAATAATGAGCTATTCCCATTAACTGCTAAGGCCACGGAAGATGAGGTAATTGAATTTATTGATGCTTCTTCGATAGAAGGGGCAAAAATGTATAAAGCCGCTATTAAATTTATTTTAGAAGTAGCAGTAAAAACAATATTCCCAAGAAGTGATATTCATTATCTTCATAGTGTGCCAGGAGGTATGCTTGGTGAAATAAAACTGGAAAGTACTCTAACAAATGAAGATATATCCAAAATTAAAAGAGAAATGGCAAATATTATTGATGAAGACCATGAATTCAAAAGATATAACATTTTAAAAAAAGAAGCCATCGATTTTTATGAAGCCACTTCTTATTATGAAAAAGCAATTAATGTAAAAACTTGTGATGATATTGTAACTATTTATAAATTAAAAGATTATTTAAACTTTTATTACGTTCCAATGCCATATAGTACAAAATATATTAAAAAGTTTGAATTGAAATATCTAGGCAATAATCGTTTAGTTATATTATATCCAAGTAATTTAACAGGTGGAAGATTACCTGAATACGTTCATCATGAAAATATTATTGATGCTTATTATGATGGCAAGTCATGGTTAAAAAAATTAGATACCCCATATGTTGGTGATTTAAATAATTTAGTATGCAATAGAGAAATTAAAGGATTTATAGAATCATGTGAACTTCATTTCACGGATGGTATCAGAAAAGCATGTGATCAAATCATCAGAAATAATGATAAAAAATTTATTATGATTGCAGGACCATCAAGTAGTGGAAAAACAACTACGACAAGAGTTTTAGGTGCATATCTTCGAAGCAAAGGATATGATCCCATTTGTTTATCTACCGATGATTATTTTGTAAATCGTGAAGATAATCCAAAAGATGAATTTGGCGAATATGATTTTGAATGTTTAAATGCGATTGATACCAAACAGTTTAATGAAGATTTAATGAAGCTATTAAAAGGAGAAGAAGTAAATATTCCAACCTTTAACTTTATCACTGGCAAAAGAGAGTATCATAGTCATTACATAAAATTAAAAGAAAATAGCATAATACTAATAGAGGGACTTCATTCTTTAAATGATGATTTAACCCCAGGAATACCAGAAAAATATAAATACAAAATATATTTAAGTCCATTTATTCCTTTAAATATTGATCGCCATAATTATATTTCAACCTTAGATTTAAGACTAATAAGACGGATTGTAAGAGATAATAGAACTAGAGGTTATACAGTAAGTAAAGTAATTGAAAAATGGCAAAGTGTACGAAATGGCGAAGAAAAATATATATTTCCATTTACACATCAAGCCGATATGATAATTAATACAGCTTTACCTTATGAAATTGGTGTATTAAAGGTATATGCAGAACCATTACTATTATCGATTGATACCGATTCAAAATATTATGAAGAGGCAAGAAGATTATTAAAATTTTTAAGAAGTTTTTATTCGATTACAAGTGAGTATGTAAGTAAAAGTAGTATTTTAAGAGAGTTTATAGGAGGAAATGAAAATGATTAGAGTAGCAATTAATGGTTTTGGTAGAATTGGAAGACTTGCATTCAGGAGAATTATAACAACAACAGATTTTGATATTATTGCCATTAATGATTTAGGTAAGGCTTCTGATTTAGCTTATTTAGCCAAATATGATACCACACATAGATCCTTTCATGAAGACTTAATCAAAGCGGAAGAAGACGAAATCATTGTTAATAACATAAAAAGAATTAAAGTATTTAATGAAACGGATCCTTCTAAATTACCATGGAAAGATTTAAATATTGATTTAGTATTAGAGTGTACTGGTAAATTTACAAAACGAGAAGATGCTTATAAACATATTGAAGCTGGTGCCAAGAAAGTAATCATTTCAGCTCCATCGAAATCCGATGATGTGAAAACCATTGTTTATGGTGTGAATGATAGTATTCTAGATGGAACGGAACTAATTGTATCCGCCGCATCATGTACGACGAACTGTCTAGCTCCAATAGCAAAAGTATTAAACGATAATATTGGAATAGAATGTGGTTACATGAGTACCATTCATGCTTATACCAATGATCAAGTAACACTTGATGTAGCACACAAAAAGGGAATTAATTCAAGACGTGGTAGAGCCTGTGCTGCGAATATTGTACCAACATCAACAGGAGCGGCATCAGCAATCGGAAAAGTAATACCAGAATTAAATGGTTTACTAGAAGGACTTGCTTATCGTGTACCAGTAACGGATGGTTCCCTAGTAGAATTAACATTTATTCCTAAAAGAACAACTTCGATTGATGAAATCAACCATTTATTTGAAGAAAATACAAGCGATACCCTTAAAATCACTTATGATCCAATCGTATCCAGTGATATTATTGGAAAAACAACAGGTTCTTTAGTTGATGGTATGCTAACAAGCATAAATGGAAAATTAGTCAAAGTAACTGCATGGTACGATAACGAATACGGTTATACTTGTCAAATGCTTAGAACAGCAAAAGCTATGTTTAAATAAAAGAAGATTAAACTTCAATTTCTCAAGTTTAATCTTTTTTATTTTCAAAACTTTACACAAACTTTAAGAGATATTGTCGCAGAAAGCAAGATTTGTAGCCATCTTGATTTAGAATATTTACTTATTAAATAATTTATGATATAAGCTAATTACTCAGGAGGTAAATCAAAGAGTACGCACTTTCCAAGACAATAGTGAAGAGTTAGAGATGAATTGGCATATTGGACGATTGTTAATAGAAGCGCAAGGCGGTAGTAAAAGAGCTAAATATGGCGATGATTTAATTAAGAAATGGTCTTTAAAATTATCTTCATTATTCGGCAAAAATTATAGCTATACAAATTTAAAATATATGAGACAATTTTATTTATCTTTTCCAATTAGTCACTCACTGCGTGACCAATTAACGTGGACACATTATCGAATACTTCTTTCTATTAAAAATGAAAGTGAGCGTAATTACTATACGAATCAAGTAATATTAAATGATTTATCGACGAGAGAATTGGAAGAATTGATAAAAAGTAAAGCATATGATCGCTTATCATATGCTGATAAAGAAAATATTAAATTGATAGATGATAGTACTTCTTTAACAATAGAAGACATGATAAAAGATCCCATCTTAATTAGAACAAACAAAAAGATAAATGATTTAGATGAGAAAGCTTTACACAAATATATTATAAGTATGTTAGAAAATAAATTTTTAGAACTAGGTGTGGGTTTTGCTTTAATTGGTCATGAATATAAAATAAAGGAAGATAATCATACATTTAAAATAGATCTATTATTTTTTAATGTAGAATTAAATACTTACATAGTAGTAGAACTAAAAACAAGAGAAGTACTTCCTAAAGATATAGGACAACTAGAACATTATGTTTATCTTGATGTTAGAATAGATTTATAGACACAAAAGTGTGGACAATGTGTTAAAATAATAAACATTGAAAGGAGTGTCTATAATGGCGAAAGGAAGAACTTATGATGAAGATTTTAAAAAGATGATTGTTG
>JAGHGS010000155.1 GCA_017888105.1 Bacilli bacterium | reverse complement strand
TATTCATTGGTTGTACTTTTGTCTTTTGATGTAACATTTATCTTAATTTTATTTAAACCATCTTTAAGATTTTCATTACCTGTTATTGTCATTTGTGCTTCACTATTTGTAGGAACTGCAGTTATATCTAATTTCTTAACATTTTCGTCTACTACTAAATAATATTCTTTAATATCCTTATCAAAATCCGGATTTATTCCTTCTTTATTTACTCTCATTATTCCTAATCTAGCATCATCATCTTTTGAATCATTTTCTGTTATTTGTTCTATTTCTTCTGTATTGCTGACTTGTTTTTCTTCTCCTATTCTTACTTCTGTTTGATTATATTTTATTCCAATTTCTTTTCCATTTTCATCATATATTTTATGTATTTGATAAGTAAAAGCTTCCATTTCTGGACCAAAAAACTCAACAACATCTCCGACTTGAAAATAATTTCTTTCTTCAAGCAAAATCTTACCATCTTGTTGATCTAATACAATTCCCAAAAAGTCTTGATTTGAAATTTCTTCTCTTCCTAAATAGTATTGTTCTTGATGAGTTGGCATCTTATCATAAAATTGAGGAGTAGACTCTCGATTCGCACAACGATTAATAATATCGTTAGAATATAGTATGTCACGTTTCTCTAAAGTATTACTCTTAATTTTATCCATCAAATGACGATACTCATAAATAACCGTTGCAATATAATAAACCGAACGCATTCTTCCTTCAACTTTAAAAGAATTAACACCAATATCCATCATATCTTTTAAATAAATAGACATATTTAAATCTTTTGGTGTCATACTAAAAATTTCATCTTCATCATTAATTTGAAAAGTCCAACGACAAATTTGAGCACAGCCCCCTCGATTAGAATCTCGATTCGTAGCAACATTGGATAAAACACATTTTCCACTAAAACTAGTACACATTGCTCCTTGAATAAAACACTCTAAATCAAGTCCGGTTTTATCTTTGATATCTTTAATATCTTCTCTAGAAGCTTCTCTTGCTAAAACAATTCGTGTAACACCTAGTTTTTTATAAAACAAAGCGGCTTCATAATTTAGAGTACTTGCTTGAGTCGATAAATGAATTTCTAAAGGAATGTGATTCTCTCGAATCGTTTCGATAACCGCAATATCACTGACAATAACCGCATCAACTTGAATGCTTGCTAATTCCTCTAAATATTCTTTTAAACCCTCCAAATCTTTATTATGAAAAACAATATTAACTGTAACATAAACTTTCTTACCATGTTGATGAGCAAACAAAGTAGCTTCTTTTAATTCATCTCGACTAAAATTAATCGCATTGGCTCTTAATGAATATTCATACCCTCCAATATAAACTGCATCAGCACCATATAAAAGAGCAATTTTTAAACGTTCTAAATTTCCAGATGGAGCTAGTAATTCAATCATAAATTTCTCTCCTTTATTCTCACAATCGTATCCTTATCACTTAAATAGCGATATGGATATTTTTCCTCTAAATTGGTATCGCTATGAATAATTTCAACAATTTCCTCATCACTCAAAAAAAGAGAATTAATAAAATAATATAAGACATTTGCTTTTCCCCGATAAGAAAGTCCATTAAAAGGTTCTCCCGTATAAATAACAGTTCCATATTCATTTTCTACAATTTTAAAAGATTGTTTCAAATCATTTGTAAGATTACTGACCGATGAAACATCTTTTTTAAAATGTTCATTATAATTCGTAATAAGATATCTTCTAGAATACATGATATTCACATAACCAAACGTATATAAAACAAGAGGCTTTTTAGCATAATCAAGAATTTCCCCAACTTCCTCTTCCGTAATATCCGTACTAATTAAAACACTATCTACATATTCTAAATAAGTATTAATACTTTTATAGTTACAATTAAAATGATTCAAAAATAAAATTTTAGTTAAATGATTGGGAATGGTATTTAACACTTGTAATACCCCAATATCATCAAAAACGATGCCTTCAATATTCTTTGGAAGACTACGGATAAACTCTTTAAAAGCATCAATTTCTTTGCTATTAAAAATGCGATTAACAAATATAAAAGCATGATCTACCGTAATTTCTTCAAGAAAAAAGGTTTTAGAAAATCCAACCGTAAATCCATTCATAGGAAAAAGGAAAGTAACATTACTTTCTTCTTTTAATTTTGATACACTTGTATCATTGGTAACGAGTAATAAATAATTATTTTTCATCTTTTTTAACACTTACGGAAAGCCCGTCTCCAACATCATAGAAATTTGTCTCAAATTCTTGATTATTCTTCAAAAATTCAATATAATCTTCAATCTTCTCTACAAGTCCACGCAAATTCTTAGACTCGATCTCTTTTGATTTTCCAACATGACCATGAAATTTCAAATTATCCGTAATAATAACACCACCATCATTAAGAAAATATTTAAATTTCTCAAAAAACTTAATATATTGTCCTTTAGCAGCATCTATAAAAATCATATCATATTTAACACCAGTTAAATTAACTTCTAAAGCATCTTGAAATACAACATTAATCTTCTTTTCAAAACCACATTTCTTAACATTTTTTAAACATTCCATATATCTTGATTCGTCTCTTTCAATCGTTGTAACCGTAACATCTTGTCCAACACTTGCCATTAAAATGGTAGAATACCCAATTGCACTACCAATTTCTAAAATATTTTTAATATTATTTTTTTTGATATATTTCATAATAAAGGCAATTGAATCTTTTTCAATAATTGGAATGTTTTTAAGGGAGGCGTATTCCTCCATTTCAAGTATAAGTTCTTTCATAATAAATTCACCTCTTAATTAATTATATTCGTACCACAAACCATTTGCTTTCAATTCATTAATCATTGCATTATGTTCTGCATCTGTTTTGGTAAAATAAGTCTTCCCATTTTTATCAGCAACAAAATAATAATAATCATGTTCTTCTGGATTTAATACAGCTTCAATCGATTCGCGACTTGGAGAACAAATTGGACCAACTGGAAGTTTTCCAGCCATCGCTGCTGGTCTTGTATTATAAGCATTCACATCATTAAGTTCACTAAGATATAAATCCCGATCACTAAATTCTACCCGAGCTGCATAATAAGTCGTAGCATCACTTCCTAAACTCCAACCTGATTTTAAACGATTATAAAATACTCCAGCAACTCCTGCACGATCATCACTCGTAGATCCTTCTACTTCCACAATACTAGCAAGAGTTAAAAGTTCATGAATACTATAATTATTTGCTTCAATTTCTTCCTTATAATCACTTAGAATAGCATCCATACCATCAAGCATTTTAACAATGATATCTTTAACACTACTACCTTCATAAAACTCATAAGTACTAGCAAATAAATAACCTTCCAAAGGATAATAGATTTCTTCATTTAAAATATCATCAGACAAAAACCAGTATTGATCAATTAATTCGTTTAAATATTCGGGATCAGCAAGAGTACGAACCACATCATCCCTACTCGTACCAGTAGCTTCACTAATTACTTCTGCATAATTTAAAAGTCTTTTTCCTTCTACAAAAGTAAGATTGAAAGTATTATCTTCCGTAATAATATCACCATTATGAAATTTATCTAAAATTTCCGCTAAACTCATATTCTCTCTTAACTCATATTCACCAGCTTGTAAATTAGGATTACGATGCAAGCCTACATAAATATAAGCAGAAATTTTACTTTTAATAAGTCCAGCCTCATCCAAAGCATCAATAATATCCGTTTTACTCTCTCCCGAAGAAATAGTAAAAGAAACTACCTTATCATCTTTAGAAACTGCCGATAACCCATAAAAATAAAGAACAACAAGTAAAATAATAATAGCCAAAATTACCCCAAGAATAATAACCAACTTCTTTTTCATAACAATCCTCTATTCACTTGCCTCTTCAATACTAGAAAGTAAATTCTCAATTAAATTCCACTCTTCATCCGTCTCTATATCTTGAAGTTCTAGAGTATCACCATTTTTATCATAAGTCGCAGCATAAGTTACAATACTACCATCTTCATCCGTTGTATTATCCGTAAAAACAATATAACTCTTCTTTGTCTCATCCGAATCAAAAGTAAATAGGATTTCATACTCTATTGTTTTTCCACTTTTATCAGTTACTGTAAAGTAACGATTCTTTTCTTCATTCATTTATTTTCCTCCATTTTAATAAAAGTTTCTAAAATTAATACAGCCGCCACCCCATCAATGACACTTTTGCGTCTTTTTCTACTCATATCCGCTTCTAGCAAAATATTCTCTGCTTGTATCGTAGTAAGTCTTTCATCGACAAAAACAATAGGAATCGTAGTAATTTTCTCAAGTTTTTCTTTAAAATTCCGACTTCTCTTACTTGCAAATCCTTCCGTCCCGTCCATATTCTTAGGAAGACCTAAAGCAATCTTAGCAACCGAATACTCTTTTAATATTTCTTGCAACTCCTTTAAAGCAACATCATATTCCTCCCTTGGAAAACGAATTACTTTAAGAGGCCTTGCAACCATCCCCGTAGAATCCGTAATGGCTACTCCAAGAGTTTTTGTTCCTAAATCAATTCCCAAATAACGCATAACTTCACCTACAAGTACATGTTATATTCTAACAGATTTTCCATAAAAAGACAATACTTACCATTAATTGTCATTTTGACAGCTTCCTCGCCAAACAACAACGGTATCACCATTTTGATCTAAATCATAAGCATAACAAATACTAGCATCTTCATTACATACCGCTTCCTGACAATATAAACTACTATAATTATCTGCAACCTTATTTGGTTTAAAAACAACAAGTAATACGATTTCTAATATCACTAAAATAACCATAACGATCATAAAAGTTTGTATTTTAATCTCTTTTTTCATTTTACCACCACCAAATTTTAAAAATCATAAAAACAAATAACAAAATACAAGCTCCAAAAAAGATCGCTTCATATAATCGAATTGTTTTATTTTCTTTTTTTACTTCTTTTTTCTTCATAGCTCCTACCTCTTAAAATATTGTAACATAAATTACTAAATAAAAATAGAGTAAATCACAAAATTACTCTATCAAAT
>JAGHGS010000188.1 GCA_017888105.1 Bacilli bacterium | reverse complement strand
TTCATATCTTATAATTGTTCTTTTACTCCAACCAAGAGCCTTGGAAAATAATTCTTGTGATAGATTATAAAAACTACGTATTTCTTTTAATTCTTCAAAACTTAGTTCAAATAACTTTAGATATGCATTATAAATATTATGTAATGACTCATTTAAATTGTCATTAATTAATTCATTTTCACAAAAAGGGCACTTAAAAATTTGCTCTTCAACATGAACGGTTTTATGTCGAACAACATAAGTATTATTTTGAATAGTGCAAAGTGGTTTAACATCTTTATCACAATTAAAACAATATAGTGATTTTCCCATAGCCTTTCCCTCCTTTATTGCTAAGTACTCTCATGAAATGAAATACATATTATACCTCTACTATTCATAGTTAACTTTATATATACTATTTTTTGATTAATATTTTTTTTAAAAATATATACTTCAGAATTCATATCTCTGAAATAATCTCGGTCTCGATCTATTTTAACACAATCTTCTGTTTCTAAGGAAAGTATATGATTCCATATATCTTTTTCTTTCATAATTCCAATATTGATTAAAGCTTGTTTTGCTGATATTGTTTCACCATTGACAGTTATTTTTCTATAACCTACAAAGTAACAATTTCCCTTTTTTATTTCCTTTTTGCAAATTTTTAAAAATGAATTAATGCTATCTATATCTAAAGTACTGAACATTGTTACCCCCTATATATTAACTCCTTTCATAATTTATATTAATTATACACTCTTTAACCGCTGGTGTCAATTGTCACTATCTTTTTTTATTAAAAAAAAATAGCAAATGCTAACTTTTTTGTAATTTTTTTAAAACTCTCACAAACCCTTATTTTATACGTTCTTTCCACAACATTGTTTATATTTCTTTCCCGAACCGCATGAAGTTAATTTTTTTATATTATCAACACTATCAATATTTATAATATTATTGATATTTCTGGGAATTCCTATATTATCTGTATTATTAGTATCATTTTTATTATAAATATTCTCTACTGTGGACAAATTGTGGACTCTGTCCACATCCGTTCACTAACATAAGTATAACATTTTTTTATGTTTTACAAAATGTGTGATTTTTATTTAGCATACAATAGGGACTTTATCTTCTATTCTATTAACAATTCTAACACCACTTTATTATTTTTAAATCTATTTAAAATGGTCTCTATTTCTGCTTTAGTATAAATATGTCCTACACTGTTTTTTTAATTCAAATGATAATACTCTAGGTATTTTCAAATCTCCTGCAGGATTATTTTTTATAAATCCAAAATAATATGTCGCATCTCTTAATGAGCTTTTGATAACTTTTTGGTAATTTCTCAACGCTTCTTTTGTAGTTGATGTTTGATATAATTTAATAATACTTGATTAAGGATAAATAGCGTTAATTTAGATAATTTATAATATCCCAATTCTTCTTTTATCTTATCAAACGATTCTTTATATCTTTTGGCTGTTGAATACTTATAATTTATTTCAAAATATTCTTTCATCCAATAATCTAAATAATCAGAATATAACATATTACATTCTGTGGTACTCTCACCATTAATAAATTTATCATATGCTTTTTGTCCTGCAGCAAAGGCTTCATTTTTTGTTTTAAAACCAGATTTAGTTATTTGTTTTCTTTTTCCGTTTACTTTTCCTGCCTCAAAGCAATACTGATAACCCCTTCCTCTTTTTCTTATACTAATCATTTTATCACTCTCCTTTAATCTATTTTATTTTACAGAAAAAAGTATTGACGAATGTGACTGTCAATACCTTTCATTAATTAGCTATTAAATTATTATCTTCATTAACTTGTTTTTGCAATAATTCTAAATCCTTAATGTTTTTATTATCTTTTAACACTTTCATTTGTCTTCTTGCGAAATTATTAAGTCTAACTAATCTTTCATTTTGTGGTACTTTGGCTTCTATTAATTCAGCATTTGTATTTTCCAAGTTATTTAATATTACTAAATGAAGTAAATCAGTATAGTCCCTAATATTTCCATTTTTAGCAAGTTCTGGATTGCTTTCTCTCCATTCTTTTGCTGTCATACCAAATAGTGCTACATTTAAAACACCAGCTTCTTCGGCATAAACAAATTTCTTTTGTGCATCTGTAAGTGTTGGAACTATATAAGCCTTAACGGCATCTGTATGAACTACATAATTTAACTTTGCTAATATTCTGTTGGCTTGCCAATCTATCTTTTCTTGATATGCTTCATTTGCTTTTAATCTTTCAAACTCTTTTATTAAATACAACTTAAATTCAGGAGATAACCAACTTGCAAATTCAAATGCAATATCTGGATGAGCAAATGTTCCTTTACTATATTTTCCACTACTTGGGATAATAC
>JAGHGS010000154.1 GCA_017888105.1 Bacilli bacterium | reverse complement strand
TGGAGCAAAAGTAGTATTATTTGGCTCTAAAAAAGAAAGCGTAGAAAAAGCTTTAGCAGAATTAAAAAATGAAAATAAGGAAGTTATTGGTTTTTATCCAAACTTAACAAGTGAGACAGAAGTTAGAGAAACATTCAAAGCGATTGTAGAGCAATTTGGTAAAATTGATATTTTAGTGAATAATGCTGGATTATCTTCTAGTACTAAAATAGAAGATTATACGATCGAAGAATACGATAAAATTGCCAATGTAAATATGAAAGGAGTATTTGTTTGCTCAAAAGAAATTGTTCCTTATTTAAAAGAAACAAAAGGAAACATCATTAATATATCATCTATGGTAAGCATTTATGGTCAACCAGCAGGTTGTGTCTATCCAATGAGTAAATTTGCGGTAAATGGTTTAACCAAATCTTTATCAAGAGAACTTGCTCCAGTAGGAATTAGAGTAAATGCGGTAGCTCCGGGAATAACCAAAACAGATATGGTAGCAAGCCTTCCAGATGAAATGATCAAACCTTTAATTGCAACAATTCCAATCGGTAGAATTGGTGAACCAGAAGATATTGCGAATGCTTGTTTATTCTTAGCAAGTGATATGGCAAGCTATGTAACTGGTGAAATTATGCAAGTAGATGGAGGGGCTAGAGCCTAAGATTATCAAACGATAATCTTTTTTAAAATCATGAAAAAAATTGATGAAATGTTATATTCACTATCTAAATCAAAGTTTAGAAATAGTTTCCACTTAAAAGAAAAAGAAAGAACTTATGTGCAAGAAAAAGGTCTAGAAGTAATTGAAAAACATGCTTACGAACTACTAGAGGTTAGACTTGCTCCAGCTTATATTCCGAATGATGGGAAACAAACGCCAATGAAAGGCCATCCTGTTTTTATTGCTTGCCATGCAACTGCAACCTGTTGTCGGAATTGTTTATCAAAATGGTATCGTATCCCGAAAGGAAGAGAGTTAACAAAAGAAGAACTAGATTATATTGTGAGTATTATTATGACATGGATAAAAAAAGAAATGGAAAATAAGAGATGACACAAATTTGATAATGTGTTAGAATAATGTTATAAAAACGATAAAAAGGGATATTTTAAGGAGGAGAAAAATAAATGATTTGCACAAGTAATTATAGGAGCTTTCAGTCTGATCGATTTGCTCCTGTTGCTATATCTAAACATCTTGGATTAGATAATCCCGATTATCATGGCGAGTATTATTCTAAGTTAGTACCAGAACCTTACATTTGGCACGTTTGGCATAATAATAATAAGGGAAAAATCTCGGAAGAGGCCAATAATCGTTATTATGTTCAGGAATATTGGAATCAAGTTTTATCAAAGTTAAATCCACAAGAAGTTTATAATGAACTAAATAATCGTATTTTGTTAAGTTATGAACCAAACACTGATTTTTGTCATAGACATATTATTGCAGCATGGTTTGAAATATTGCTTGGAGAAACCGTTCCGGAAGTGAAAGTAAAAGATTATCAAATAGAAGAAGTTGATAGACCAGAATATATTAAAGAGTATTTAGAAGATGCAATGAGATTTAATAGAAATATGCGTGGTTTTACTTCTTTAAGAGCATTATATTTATTTGAAAAAGGGGAAAAACTTGAATTACTAGCAGATGAGTTAGAAAGTAAAACTGGAGAATGTTATGATGATTATAGACAATTTGCCTGTTTTTTGAGATGTAATGCTGATCAAGCAGAAGATGAGTATAAAAGCTTATGCCGAAATAAAAAGAGCTAAAGATCCGTTAAATTAAGACGGATTTTTAATTTGATAAAAAAAAGAACTAGAAAATAAAGAAAAAGAATAGTATTTATCTTTGTTATTTAGTATAATTAATTTTGAGGTGCAAATATGTTAAAAGCAGAAAATATTAAAAAGAAATTTGTAAAATTAACAAAGAAAAAAGAACGTATTGAATTTTATGCCAATAATGGTATTAGTGTGGAAGCTCATGATGGCGAAATTATTGGTATTTTAGGTCCAAATGGAGCTGGCAAAACGACATTTTTACGTATTATCGCCGGTATTTTAGAACCAACAAGTGGCACAGTTACTTTTGATGGACTAAACTATCATGATAACGAAACAGAAATTAAGAAAAATATTGCTTATTTATCAGGAAATACCAAAATCTATAATACTTTAAGTTGTTATGAACTACTTCATATGTGTGCAGATATTTATGGAGTAGAAAAAAATGATGCCGAAGCAAGAATTATAGAGATAGCAAAAGTACTTAATATGGAATCATTTCTCTATAATCGCATTGGCTCACTATCCACTGGTCAAACCCAAAGGGTAAATATTGCTCGTTGTCTAATTCATAATCCCAAATATTATATTTTAGATGAAGCAACGAGTGGACTAGACATCATATCCAGTCAAATTATCTTAAACTTTATCAAAGAGGAAAAGAAAAAAGGAAAAACCATTTTGTATTCTACTCACTATATGGAAGAAGCTGAAAATATATGTGATAAAGTAATTATGATAAATAAAGGTGTAATTATTGATGAAGGAACACCTGCAAAAATAAAGAAAGATACCGAAACTACCAATTTAAGAGATGCATTCTTTAAATTAATAGAGGGGGATAAAAATGAAGAATAATGTATTTAATATTTTAAAAAAAGAATTAAGAGAGATGTTTCGTGATAAAAAATCTCTATCTATGATGCTTATTATACCAATATTTATTCCTTTACTTGTAATTGGTATGTCTGCTTTATTTGAAAGTCAAATGAATATGCCTGTGACAGACTATAACACAATTGGGTTTGATTATGAATTAACTGATGTCGAAAAAAATATTACGGAAGAATTAGAAATCAATGCTGTAATTGACACAGAAGAAAATTTAGAAGAACAATTTCAAAATGGCGAAATTGATTTATATGTAACAAAAGAGAATAATGTGTATACCATAAATGGTGATGATAGTGATACCAGCACGTATGCATCTAATTTAGTAGAAAGTTATTTTAGTGCATATAAAAAATACTTACAAACTGATTATTTAGCAAATCATAATGTGGATCCAGAAGAAGTAATGGATATTATTGTCTTAGAAGAAAATATTCAGGCAGAAGAAAACTTTTTTGCAAGTTATGTAATTAGTTATGCTTTCTTCTTTATCATGATGGCCATAACAGTATCTGCAACATATCCAGCAACAGATGCAACGGCTGGTGAAAAAGAAAGAGGAACATTAGAAACATTACTTACATTCCCAATTAAAAGCAAAGATATAATCATAGGTAAATTTTTAAGTGTTAGTTTGTCATCAATTATTACAGGCTTGTTAAGTTTAGTTTTGGCTGTTATATCTCTAAAGATAGCCAATGATATGTTTACAATATATGAGGGAATGAATTTAATGTTATCCGCATCAAGCCTAATTTTTGCGATTATTGTAATTATTGCTTATTCCTTCTTAATTAGTGAGCTATGTATAGCCATTGCAAGTAAATCAAAATCATTTAAGGAAGCACAAAGTGCTTTAACACCACTCACTTTCATTTCTTTCTTTCCAAGTATGATCGTATTTATGATTGGTATTACAACAACTAATTTATATGCAATTATTCCTTTTATCAATTATACTTTAATATTCACAGATATTACGAGTGGAGTGATAAATTATACTCATATTATTTTGATGCTTGCTTCAACCATTATTATTATCGCTGTAGTCTTAAAAATAATTATTAAAGAATATAAAAGTGAGAAAGTGTTATTTAGTTAATGGAAGAATTAGAAATAATTTTAAATGGCGAAATCGTAAATATAAAGATTATTCGTAAAAACAATAAAAATATTTACTTTCGCTTTAATGATCAAAATGAATTAGTAGTAACAGTTCATCCAAGGATAAGTACGAAAAAAGTTTTAAAGCTCATAAAGGAAAATGAAAAATCTTTAGCAAAAATGTATATGCGAAGTAAAAATAAACAAGACAGGGAAGATGAAACAAGAATTTTAGGCTTAAAATATGATATAAAAATAAATGAAAATTACCATGATGTTACTTTTGATGATGGAATTATTTATGTAAATAGTAAGAATACTTTAGATAAATATATTAGCAATTTAACCAAAAAAATATTTAGGGAAGAAGTTAATAAAATATTAGAAATAATGCCTAATATTCCACCATTTACATTAAAAGTAAGAAAAATGAAGACTAGATGGGGCGTATGTAATTATGTAAAAAAGACCGTTACTCTAAATTCTGAACTCATAAAATACGAAAGAAGCATTATCGATTATGTAATCATTCACGAATTTAGTCATTTTACGCATCACGATCACAGTGCCGCCTTTTGGGCATTAGTAAGTACATATTATCCCAATTATAAAAAAGCAAGAAAGGAGTTAAGGGAACATTGAAAATAGAATCATTAAACAATAACAAAGTAAAAAACTGGGCAAAGCTAAAAGAAAAGAAATATCGCGATGAATCGGGTTTATTTCTAGTAGAAGGAGATCATTTATTAAATAGTGCCATGTTAAATAATTCGGTAGTAGAAGTTATATCTAATGATGAACAAACGGAAATACCGGGAATTCCTTTTTACTTAGTAACGGATAGTATTATGAAAAAGCTATCAAGTCAAGTAAGTAGTACCAAAGTAATAGGAGTTTGTAAAAAACAAATAGAAAAAGAAATTACCGGAAATGTTTGCTTGCTAGATAACATTCAAGATCCTGGTAATCTTGGTACAATTATTAGAAGCGCAGTCGCCTTTCATATCAATACTTTAATACTGAGTAATGATACTGTGGATTTATATAATGATAAAGTAATTCGTGCTAGTGAAGGAATGCTATTTGATTTAAATATTATTAGAAAAGATTTAAAAGAAGCATTACCAGAGTTAAAAAATAAAGACTATCAAATATATGGAACGGATGTAGTAAACGGGGTAAACTTACAAGAAATCACATTTTCTAATAAAACGGCGATAATTATTGGAAATGAAGGAAATGGCATGAATAAAAATTTAGAGGAATGGTGTGATGAAATGATTCACATTAATATTAGCTGTGAAAGCTTAAATGCTGGAGTAGCAGCAAGTATCATATTTTATGAGGTAAGTAGCGATGGACACAATAAAATTAAGTAAAGAAGAAGCGGATAAATACGTTTTAAATATTTTGAAAGACAATATCGATTGTACCGATCATATTCGCATCATTACCGCCATTGATAATAATAAAATCCATTATGAATTAGAAGATGAAATGCTATATCATGAAAGTGGTTATAAACGTATAACACCTCTAGGATATTTAGAATACATGATGTTATTAAAACAAGCTTTAATGAAAAAAGGATATTCGCATACATTCATAAAACCCCTAATAAGAAAGAAAACATTAAAGTACGAAGTATCTTTTCGACTTTTAGAAAATGTACCATTTGAAAGAAGGCGAAGAAAATGAATTTAATTTATGTAGGAAAAATTGTGAATACGCATGGGATTAAAGGAGAAGTTCGTCTTTTAAGTAATTTTGAAGAAAAAAACTTGATTTTTAAACCTGGTTTCAAAGTTTATATTGGCAATAATCGTGAAGAACAGACAATTAATACTTATAGACATCATAAAACTTTTGATATGCTTACCTTTAAAGGAATAGAGGATATTAATTTTGTCTTAAAATATAAAGGAGAAAAAGTATATATTAATAAAGAAGATTTAAATTTAAAAGCAGATGAATACCTCTTAGAAGATTTAATTGGGATGAAAGTTATTTGTGATAAAGAAGAATTAGGGGTAGTAGCAGATATTTATGATAATAAAGCTGGAAAATTATTATATGTATCATTTGCAAAAAATTATTATATCCCTTATAATAATTATTATATAAAAGAAGTTGACGTGCCAAAAAAAGAAATACATGGCGAAAATATTAAGGATTTGATAATATGAGAATTGATATTTTAACTCTTTTTCCTAAAATGTTTGAAGGATTTATTGGCGAAAGTATTATTAAAAGAGCTACCCAAAAAGGTTTGGTGGAAATTAATTTAATTAATATAAGAGATTTTACGCTCTTAAAAAATGGTCAAGTAGATGATACGCCATATGGTGGGGGAAGTGGCATGGTTCTTATGTGTGAGCCAGTTGTAAGAGCAATTGAATCAGTGAAAACAGATGATGCGAAAGTATATTTAATGTCACCTCAAGGTCAAATTTTTAATGATTATCTAGCAGGAACCATTTATGAAAGTACTAAACATTTAATTTTAGTATGTGGTCATTATGAAGGCTTTGATGAGCGAATTAAAAACTTTGTTGATGGGGAAATTAGTATAGGTGATTATGTTTTAACCGGCGGAGAGATACCGGCGATGGCTATTACGGATTGTATTACTAGATTTATTCCCGGGGTTATTGATAGTGAGTCATTTCAAAATGAATCCTTTAAAGATAATTTACTAGATTATCCTGTTTATACAAAACCTCGAGAGTTTAGAGGATTAAAAGTACCAGAAGTATTACTTAGTGGTGACCATAAAAAAATAGATGAATATCGCAAAAGTGAGCAAATAAGAGTTACGAAAGAAAAAAGACCAGATTTAATGAAGTAGGTGAAATTATGAAGTGTTTTACTATTAAAAAATTAGATGATATTTATGAATTAGAAAGCTTTGATTATAATATTCAAGGGTTTCATTATCCTATTAAAAAAAATAAGAGCGGTTCTCTAAAAATAAAAGAATTAATTATTGTTAGCCCTGATATTACAACGAGTTTAATATGCTATAATTTTAATAAAAAATATCAAAAAATAGTAGAATACTTTTTTAATAATAGTGATTTTGATGATGAAAGTACGGGTACTAATTTAATGTTAGCCCTAGATGAAGTAGCAAGACTTAGGACAATCATTATTAATAAATATGAACGTTTCTTAAAAAAGAAAGAAGCGGAAGAACTATTAAAAAGATTAAAAGTGTTAGAAAATGAACTTAGAGTAAAAATAATTGATTTTAAATTAATAAAAGAACAAGAATTAATAAATAAAGAGGAACGAGGAAAAGCAAGATAAAAAAGAAGCTAAATGATATTCTAGCTTCTTTTATTTTTCCTCTTCAATAGGGGTAAATAAATCTCTGATATCTACGTCTAAAACTTTAGAAAAAGTCCATAAAGTTCCTAAACTAAAAGTTTGATGATA
Source organism: Bacilli bacterium (assembly GCA_017888105.1). Lineage (GTDB taxonomy): Bacteria > Bacillota_I > Bacilli_A > RF39 > UBA660 > Caccenecus. The sequence goes on along the minus strand of JAGHGS010000154.1, from coordinate 5,942 downwards.
TTTTTCACTTTCAATATTCATAATAAAGCCACTACTATAAGAACATTTTTCAGCGAATTCACTTTGCGTTAATCCTCTTTTTTTCCGAAGTCTTTTAAGGTTATACGCCACTAGATAATAAATATAGTTTTCGTCTTTTTTATTAATCAAAATAGCATCACCTCTTATTACTATATTTTCTCATTAGTTTGCTAAAAAATGTCTCACTTATTCGTTGAGATTTTCTTTTTAATGTGTTATAATTTTAAAAGAGAAAGGAGTTTGATGATTAATGGCAATGATTAATTGTAAAGAATGCGGAATTGAAATGAGTGATAAAGCAAAATATTGTCCTAAATGTGGTACGGAAAATACAATTATGTTTTGTCCTGATTGTGGCAAACAATTAAGTAGTAAAGCAATAACGTGTCCTAATTGTGGTCGCAATTTTGAAAATAATACAAATAGCAAAGGAACTATGTTTGGCTTATCTATAGCAGCTTTTGTATGTTCTTTCTTTTATATTGCTTCAATTGTAGGTTTTATAATGGGGTTAATTGTATTAAGTGCAAATAAAGAGAAAAAATGTACAGCAAGAAGTTTTGGCATTGCCGCTGTTGCTATTAGTAGTGTTTGGTTAGGTTTTTTTATAATTTTTCTTTTGGCTCTAGGGCTCTAGTTTAAAATGGTTATTTTATATTGATTGATAAGGGTAGGGTAATAAATTAAATTATTTCTATGGATTAATCAAACTAATAAATTTAATAAATATGGCTCAATATAAGTTAAATATAAATAGAATTAGACATACTCTATAGATGATTAATTCATTGGAAGATAGGCGGGAAAATTAAAAAAGAAAGGAAGAGGTACAAATGAAATGTAAAGAATGTGGAACAAAAATAGAAAATAATGCATCTTTTTGTCCTAATTGTGGGGCAAGTATCAATAAAGATAATTTGAAAATATTTCAAAAAGGATGGTTCTGGCTTTTAATAGCAATTCTTATAGTAGTAATTTTAGCCATTATCATAAATAATGCTTTTTTTGGAAAGATAAATGGAGTATATCAATGCCAGTATATTGTGGGTACTGAAAATGTAAGAAAACCATTTTCTTTATACCTAGATAAAAATAATAACTATACCATTGCAGTTCATAACTTAGGAACTAGTGATGGAAAATATGAATTTACTAATAATAAAATATATTTTTCAGATAGCCTTTCACTTAATGTTCTTAGAAAATTTGGAAAAAAATTATATTCTGATGTGATGGTATGTTATAAGGAATAAATAAAAATTGATATAAGAAAATAATAATTATAATATAAAAGCTACAAAAAACCTCATAAATTATAAAGTTTATGAGGTTTTACTTACAAAATAATGGTGACTCCGGGGCGATTCGAACGCCCGACCGATCGCTTAGAAGGCGATTGCTCTATCCAGCTGAGCTACGGAGTCATAACTACTAGCTGTTAATGATTATAACGTATTTTGACCATTTTTGCAAGAGAAAATCAAATAATTTTCGAAATACATTACACATTTAGTATAAGTAAAATATAAAAAAGTATAACTTTAAATTCAATTTTCTTTCGTTTTAAACGTTTCAATTACTTTATTATCAACTTTAAAGATAACTTCTTTTACATTTAAAGTATCTTGAATCGATAAAGAAATAGAATATTTAACTTCTTCTAAAATATTTTGTTCATTAAAATCATCAAAGATTGCATTATTAAAACTAAGAGTAATTTGATTTTCTAATTCTTCATAACTTTCTAATTCAACACTACTCGCAAGATAACTCATCAAATTTGTCTCATAAATAGGACTAGACTTTAACTCATCAATAATAATTTCAATCTTATTATCTCCTTGATCATTTTCAATTTTCGTAACAGGAACATAATAAACCATATCCTCAAATTCTCCAATATAGTATATCGTTGTTTTGGTTAAATCTTTGAGGCTTGTAATATCATAAATCTTATTAATGCCATAGCTTCTATCCAAAGTATTAGGTAAAAGGATTTTACTTTGTGGCAACATTTCTAACTTTGATCCTTCAACAAAAATCATAATTTTATCAACGCTTGGAATTTCCGTTAAAGTATAAACAATCGCTTCAATCATTTTTTCTTCCATATCTTTTGCTACATCAAAAATATCTTTTGAAAAATCAACTTTTAATAGACCATCTTCCAAAGAAAGATCTAAAACTTTGGTTCCTTTAGGAATGACCCCACTAAAATGTTTGGAAATATATTCGGATTTATTACTATCAATTGTTAAAGCATCAATCATTTCTCGAACCAAATCCAAATCTTCTTTACTTTTAGTAGCAATATTCGTTCTAATCACATACTCATCTGGATTTAACAAATAAATAGGAGATTCATCGACATTGACATATTCAACATTTTGAACAAAAGGAGAGGATTCAGTACTATCTGGAAAAAAATATAGGGCACTAACAATAATAAGAGCTAAAGTTGAAACCATAATTCTTCTTAAAGCAGACTTTTTAAGCATACTATCACCAATAAATATATACGTAATAAAATCATTTTTAAGTACTAAAAAATCTCCCTAAGGAGATAAATTATATTGTTATTTCACCAATTCGTACCAATTCCACTAGTGCACTAGCTCTTCCTTTAACTCCTAGTTTCTGAATTGTATTGGATATATGATTGCGAATCGTTTTTTCACTAATTTTTAATAGTTCGGCAATCTCTTTTGTTGATTTATTGCGTACTAATAATTCAAATATTTCTTTTTCTCGATTCGTTAAAATACTTCTTTTCATGGAATAATCACTCATTTCTATTATGCTTCTAGTGTATTTTATGAGGAAAATCCCAATTTGGTTAAATCGAATGCCTAATTAACTAAATTTAACCGTAATATACATATCTTTATCATAAAATTCTTGGACACTTCGAATAATATTATTAGCTAAAGCAGCATCATGAGTCGTACTAGCAATCGTAATTGTAATACTGGTATTTTCAATTTGTACAACCGAATCGAGTTTATATTGATCTTTAATTAATTTCATAATCGCTTCTTTTTCTCCTTCCGCTTTATTTAAATTTTGAAGTTCTTCATAAGCATCATTTTTTTCTTGTAAGGTAGCAACATCACTAAGCAAAATATTTTCAAGCTCACTCATACGTGTTAAAAGTTCTTCTTCCTCTGCAACTTTAAGGGCAACTAAAGTATCATTTTCTTCAGATATTACAACATCCGTTCCTTCTGTAACATCGCTATTTACATTTAAAGTAGATAAGGTATCTTGAGACATCGTAAGATAATAGATACTAAGCACCATAATTAAAGAGAATAGGGTTAAAAACCATAAATTTTGTTTATTAATCATAAAATTTATCCTTTCTAAACTTACTAGATTATATGAGTTTTATGGGAGGATATGCACAAAAAGATAGTTTTATTGTAAGTTAAGTGTTATAATGAATGAGAGGTATGTTATGAAAGAAATATTAGTATATGGCAGTTTAATCTTTTATTTATGTTCTTTTTTAGGCTATTTAATCGAAGTTTTTTGGTGCTACTTAGGATCTAAGAAATTTGTAAATAGAGGTTTTTTATGTGGACCAGTAATACCAGTATATGGACTTGGAGCCGTCCTAATTTTATTTTGTTTGTTAAGATATTATGAAGACCCTGTCGTCGTATTTGTATTTGGTATTATAATTACGAGTGCTCTTGAATATTTTACTTCTTTTTTATTAGAAAAAATATTTCATAATAAATGGTGGGATTACAGTGATAAAAAATACAATATCAATGGTAGAATATGTCTCCAAAATTCTTTTGCTTTTGGTATTTTATCACTACTTATTATTTATGTTGTAACTCCAGGTTTTTATTTTCTATTTAGTTTATTTAGTTTTAAAGTATGGATGATATTATCAATTATTTTTACTGTAATATTTACTTTGGATGTAATTTATTCAGTCATAATTGCATATAATTTAAGAAATCGAATTATTATAGTAGAAGAATTGAAGAATGAAAAAATAGCTATGATACCAGTAATATTTGAAAAAAGATTAAAAGAAAGTATCGCTGGATTTAAAGCATTCCCAAATAGATTATTAAAAGCATTCCCAAATCTTGATAATAATGTTTTTGAAATGATGAAAAAATATCGTGAAGAAGCGAAGAAAAAGCGAAAAGAATTAAAAAGAAAGCAAAAAAGAAAAAAGAAAAAAGACAACTAACTCATCAATTAGTTGTTTTTTTCAAATACCATCTTTATATTATGCTTTTTACAAATTTCTAAAATTGTTTCAAAATAAAATCTTGCATTACCAGTTTCGATATTTTTTATTCCATGTCTACTTCGACGATTAAGTTCTTTAGCTAGTTCTTCTTGCGTAAGACCGGTCCATTCTCTTAATATCTTGAATGTTTCATGCGGTTCATAATCGTTTGCTACTAGTTTCATCATTTTCTTTCCTCCTGAAATAAGGTTACTATAAAATATGAAATTTGAAGTTTTAAAAAGAAGTCATGTAAAAAGAAATATCATAATAGGAATTGTAGTAGTGTCAATTATTAGTGCAATTATACTTACATTTACAAGAGCAAAATATCGAACAACGCAGAGTATTCCACTTGTATACGGAACAATCAACTATGATTTAGCAGATAGCAATCTAGTAGGAGTATACATTAATTCCGATAGTGGATACACCAAAACTGATACGATTCCAGAATCAGGATATGTATTAAATGAGGAGGAAAGTTATTGTACAGTAAATAAATGTAAGAGATGATAGTATTCATATTACATATGATGTGGATACAAAAACTTTAAATGTAACTCCAATGACTACAAAAGGAACAAAGTGCTATTTGTACTTTGATGAAAAAGGAATAACAAACATAGAGGAATTAATAGCAAATTACTCAACAGTAAAAACAAGAACATTCCCATTAACAACATCAAGTAAAGTAGAAGGAGATACAACGGGAGTAATCTATAAGTCAGCCAATAGTACTCAATATGATGATTATGGAGAAGTATATTTTTTTGCAGGGAATCCAACGGATAATTGGGTCAAATGGGCAGGATTTTATTGGAGAATAATACGCATCAATGGAGATGGAAGTTTAAGATTGATCTATCAAGGAACAAGTGCCAATACAATAGGAACAAATACCGAAATAAAAACAAGTGCATTTAATGGTAGTTATAATCGAAGTGAATATGTCGGATTAAAATATACAAGTGGACAACAGCATGGACAAAATAGTAATAGTACCATCATGGGAGAATTAAATACATGGTATCAGAATAATTTACAAAGCTATGCTGATGATATCGATACAAACGTAGGATTTTGTAGTGATCGAAATATGGCAAGTGGGTACTTGTGGAGTAGCGAGCCTAGTAGTGATATCTTTTATGCAACAGGATATAGATTATCTAGTAGTAATTTCAATCCAAGTTTTAAATGTAGTAATAGTAGTGATTTATTAAAAATACCAGTAGGATTAATCACAGCAGATGAAGCCATGTTTGGAGGAGTACCATGGAATGGAAGTGCCATAAGTAATTACTTATATACAGGTCGAGACTACTGGACCATGTCTCCGTGTAGCTTTAGCGGCGGTTATGCTTTCGTGTTCGTTGTGCATTCGGATGGCAACCTCTACAACTACGGCAACGTGAATAACTCGCGGGGTGTGCGTCCAGTAATCAATCTAAAAGCTGACACTCAATTTTCCGGAGGAAATGGTACATCAGAAAATCCATTCATTGTTTCATGAAGTATATAATTGATTAAAGATTTTTCCTGATCTATGGACAGTTTTGAATAAACTTAGTGTTTATGCGGGTTTATGAAAGAAAAAGTGCGTCCCATAGTCTAGAAAAAATATACTTATTTACAACTTTATTTAGTAAATTATGCAATACAAATG
>JAGHGS010000153.1 GCA_017888105.1 Bacilli bacterium | reverse complement strand
GATAAGGACACATCAGGAGTAGTATTATTTGCTAAAACAGAAGAAATAAAAAAAGAACTTCAAAATAATTGGAATGATTTGGCAGATCGAGAATACATTGCTATATTAGAAGGAAATTTAAAAGAAGAAAAAGGTGTAATCAAAAACTATTTATTAGAAGATCGTACGCATAAAGTTTATGTATCCAAAAACAAAAAGGGAGAATATGCGGAAACACATTTTGAAGTAATAAATAGGACAAACAAAAATACGGTTGTAAGAATATTTATCAAAACAGGAAAGAAAAACCAAATACGCGTTGCTTTTGCTTCTTTAAATCATCCAATTATTGGAGATAAAAAATATGGAAGTAAGTCTAATCCCATCAAAAGATTAGGTCTTCATGCTTCAAAATTAATAATTCAAATGGATGATAAAAAACAAGAGTTTTGCTCCAAATTACCCGATAACTTTACACCATATTGTAAAAAAGGATGAAGTTGTATAAAAAATATAGTAAAATATTATTGATAGTGAGGGAGGATATATGTTAAAAGTAGAAAATGTAACTAAATATTATGGAGATATTCTAGCAGTTGATGACCTATCTTTTACCATTCATAATGGTGAAATATTTGGCCTTTTAGGTGTCAATGGAGCTGGAAAAACAACAACATTTCGTATGATTATGAGTTTGCTAGAACCAACCAAAGGAAAAATCTCTTTGAATGGCAAGCCAGTTGGTTATGATGTAAGCGAAAAAATTGGTTTTTTAACAGAAGAGCGAAGCTTACTTACAAAACTTACCGTAAAAGATCAAGTAATCTATTATGCAACACTAAAGGGAATGAAAGAAGAGGATATTCTAAAAAAATTAGATTATTGGTTAGATCGTTTTGGTGTAAGTGATTATAAAGAGCGAAAAATCAAGGAATTATCAAAAGGAAATCAACAAAAGATTCAATTTATTACAGCAATAATTCATGAACCAGATTTACTAGTATTAGATGAGCCATTTACAGGACTAGATCCTATTAATGTGGAATTATTTATGAGCGTAATTAGAGAATTCAAAGAGAAGGGAAAAATGATTATTTTTTCTTCCCATCGGATGGAACATGTAGAATTATTTTGTGAAAAACTCGTAATTTTATTAAAAGGAAAAACGGTATTAAGTGGTTCTCTAAAAGAAATCAAAAAAAATTACCGCAAAAAGGTAATTCGAATTAATGGAAATGTAAATTTAGAAGAATTAAAAAAATGCAAGGGAGTACTTGAAGTAAATGATGAATCTTTAGATGTCGTTGTAAAAATTGAAAGTGACGAATACATTGATGATGTATTTAAAATAGTCAAAAAGGGTAGCGATATCACGAAGTTTGTTGTGGAAGATGCATCCTTAAATGAGATATTTGTGAGTTTAGTAGGTGAAGCGTATGAAAAATAAATTTAAATATTTAATCAAATACAGCTTAAAAAAGAAAATTGATACCAAATGGTTTAAAATCGTAAATATTTTATTATTAATATTAATTGTATTTTTAGTGAATATGGACTATTTAATTAACTTATTTGGTGGTGATTTTGAAGAAACAGAAAAAATTTATGTTGTAGATAATGTAGGAAGCTTTGATACATTTTCCAGTTATTTCAATGCTTTAGCAACCGAAATGGATATGGAAGAATATGAGATTATATTAGATAATGATATATTAAATAACGAAGAAGAAATTGATGAGGAAGTAGTAGTAGTCCTAAACCCATCAACGACAGAATATTTAAGTGGTGAAATCGTCTCTTTTGATGCGATATCAAGAACAACTTATGAAATGATTGTAAATACTATGAATGCAGTAAAAAGTGAATTAGTATTAATAACCAGTGGATTAACACCAGAAGAAATAACCGCTTTATCAAGTCCGGTAGAAATAACAGAAACGGTACTAAATGAAGAAGCCAAAGATAATGAAACAAAACAAAATGTTGGTTCTATTGTAACAACAATTCTAATTGTACCTTTCTTTATACTAATTATAACGATGGTTCAAATGTTAGGGGCTGAAATTAATGATGAAAAAACCAGTAGAGGAATGGAAATCATTATATCAAGTGTTCCAGCCAAGATGCATTTTATATCAAAAGTAATCGCAGCCATTTCCTATGTATTAATTCAAGGAATATTATTATTAATCTATTCAGGAATAGCAATACTTTTAAGAAACGTCTTAGCTAGTACTAGCGCTACATCATCAAGTGGTATGTTTAGTGAAGTGATTACAATGTTAAGCGATGCAGGAATATTTAGTCTCCTTGCAAAAGGAAGTATTATTTTAATCATCATGTTTATTGCAAGTTTTATTGCCTATGCAATTACCGCAGCCATTCTTGCAAGTATGACAACGAATATTGAAGATTTCCAACAACTTCAAACACCACTTATGATTATTATGCTTGTAGGATACTATGTAGCACTAATGGCAGTAATGTTTGATGGTTCTATCTTTATCGAAATCATGGCCTACATTCCATTATTATCAGTTATGATTGCTCCAACCCTTTATTTAATAGGGGAGATGAGTTTACTATCCCTTGCTTTATCAACCTTACTAACGGTAGTAGTAACTTATTTCTTATATAAATATGGACTTCGAGTTTATAAAGTTGGAATTTTAAATTATTCATCAAGTAAACTATGGCGTAAGATGTTTAAATCACTAAAAAATAAAGAATAAGACGACTGAAATAGCCGTCTTTTAATTTTTCTTTTTTAATTTCTTTAAAGTATCTTTAATTGTTTTCATATCGACATTTTTAACTTGATACCAACCACATTCCATCATTTTCTTATAAAGATTATGTTGTAATTTAAGCGTTTCTTCTAAGCCGTAATGCAATGTTTCATGTACCGTTTTATTAGATGCTTCAAGGGTTCCATGAACATAGACTTCCATATTACTTTTTAAAAGCAATAAGATATTCTCCATAATTAGTTGATCATTCATTTTCCTTCACTCTCCAATAAATTTATAAGTTTTGTTTCAATCACTTGATGTTTTTTTAATTCGTTTTTTAAAAAAGTTTGCAAACTTTTATCTTCAAGTAGTAAAATACTTTCTTGAATAATTTGACCAACATTTTGTTCATGACCTACAGCATCTTCTACATAAAGCAATTCTTTTTGCGTCATAAAACACCTCCGCTAATAGTATGAACAAATTCAAAAAAATTAAACAAAAAAAGAGGGGATACCTCTATTTATTATAAGTATTGATCAAATTAGTAAAAATCGTTTGTAAGTTTTTAAGACCTGCCTCATCGGTTGCCTCACATCTCATTGTAATATTCGGACCAGTATTACTAGCTCGAACCAAAGCCCAACCAGTTCTAAAATTAGCCCGAACTCCATCAATCGTATTTAAAGACCATTTTTGCATTTCACAAAAATCTTTAACAGCCTTTATGACTTCAAATTTTTTCTCATCTGGACTTGGGAATTTAATTTCTGGAGTACTATAATATTTTGGAATATTAGAAAGTAATTCGCTTAAACTTTTATTTGTTTTACTAAGAATTTCTAATAAACGCAAACCAGCATAAATACCACTACCGACATCCGCTATTTTATCCCGGAAATAAAAGTGTCCCGAATATTCTCCTCCAAAAGGCATATCATCTTCCTTTACTTTCGCCTGTGTATAACTTGCTCCAGTTCGGTAACATACTGGAGTACCACCAAGCCTTTTAATTTCATCTTCCACCGCTTTTGAACATTTAACATCAAAGAGGAAAGTTTTGTTTTTAACTTTGTTAATAATATCACGAATAATAAGAATCATAAAGTGATCACTAGGCACAACTTGACCTAATTCATTGACAATCCCAAGTCGATCTCCATCTCCATCAAAAGCAATTCCAACATCGGCTTTTTTTGCTAAAACCGTTTTTTTAAGAGTTTCTAAATTAGCTTCTACATTTGGATCAGGATGATGATTTGGGAAATTTCCATCACTTTCTTCAAACAATATTTCAAAATCAACATTTACTTTTTCAAAGATCTTCCGAGCAATAATAGAAGTAGTACCATTTCCTAAATCAAGAATTACTTTTCTTTTTCTTCTTCCAAATTCAACGCCATACCTTAAATATTCTACATATTTTTCAGTAATATTACCACTAGAAACGGTACCATTACCCGATAAAAATTTACCTGCAAAAGTATAATTTTTAAAGTCTTCAATCATTTCACCTCTAGCATTTGCTAAATTATCAAAAGAAAACTTAAAACCATTATCATCTTTTGGATTATGACTAGCCGTAATCATAACTCCAAACAAATTATGAATAAAACGAGCATAATAATGCATTGGGGTAGTAGTAAGTCCATAATTATAAACGTTTAGACCACTATCCGTAATTCCCTTTGTTAAATAAGCAGCAAGTGCTGGCGAACTAACCCGATTATCATAAGAAACAATACAAGTTGTTTGATTAAGTTTTTCTCTTAAATAACTTCCATAACTTCTACCAATTGTATAAGCAACGGTTTCGTTAATTTCTGTTGGATAAACACCTCGAATATCATATTCTCTAAATATATTAGGATTCATAAATAACCTCTTTCTACTCTTTAATATGATAACATAAAAACAAACAAAATACAATTGCTTATCCTACCTAATTATGTTATAATGATATAGATTTATAAATATTTTTTCTGTGTGAAAGTAGGGATACTAGTATGAACGAAGAAATGCTAAAAAATACACTATTGGATATTATAGAAGAAGCGAAAAACTTAAACGAAAGTGAAAAAGAAATAATTCCTGGAACTAATATTTCTGTAAAAAGGGGAAAAGCAGATGAATATAAAGCCTATGCTCGCTTTTATTATCAATTAAAAAATAATGTATTTATTAATAGTGATGATTACTTAGAAGAAGTTTACAAAGAATTAAATCAAGAATTGACGAATGATTTACCAGTGGACACCAAAGAAGAATATGATTTGTCAAAGGCATATGATTTATATTCTTTGAATAAGGATGAAATTGAACGATTAAATGCTTTAAATAAAAGCCTAACTATGAATTTAGAAGATCGTAAAAAATATCATCATTCTTTAGAAGAATTAAGCAAAAGAGATGTAACCAATCCAAAAACATGGGAAGAAATTACCAATCTTCAAAATTCTATTAAAACTCTAGCAGACAACGAACTAATTATAAAAAATGCGATGGCTGAAATTAAAGATAAAGTAAATGATGCAGTAAAAAAATCAGTCGAAGAAGAAATGACTTACATAAGAAATCATTATTTAAATTCCAAAGTAGGAACTAAAATCGAATTTGGTTTAGATGGCATGTCTATTCTTGCAGAAGACAAAGAAAATTATGACAATCTATATATTTTAATAAAAATTATTGAAAACGTAAATGAAAAAGATCCTATTGTAGTAGTAGATAATACTCTTTGTGTAAATCCTCATCAAGTAGATGCTGTAAAAGAATTACTTCCAAAAATCAAATTTTTAAAATTTGTAAAAGAACCAATAAAAGAAGAAAAAATTGAAATAGAATTAGAAAATACACCAAAGAAAACAAACGAAGATTTAATTATCAAAATTTCAAAAGAATTAGATCGTTTAAGAGAAAAGATAAAAAATGAAAATTTACCAAGCGACAAAGAAGAATATGATAATTTAATTCAAATTGCTAATTATTTAAATAAAGCAAACCAAACCGAATTTGCTTTAACACCAGTATGGGATATCGCTTATGTAAATGGAATGGATCGAGAAATATTTACAAATTTACTTAAAAATACAGAGTTTTTCAAAGACTATAATCCAGACCTAGAAAAACTAAAAGAAAATGAAGCATTAATAGAAAAATTAAGGGCTTATTTAACGGCTTTAGAAGATAAAGTAAGACAGTATCAAGGATTAAATAATATTCCTTTAGTACAAACTTCAGGGGCAATCATTCTTCCAGAAGATAAAGAAGAATATGAAAATGTATTAGAAATAATAAACATTTTAAAAAATAGTAAAGAAAATTTAATTCATATTAGTGATGGTGGTAATGTAAATTCAAAAGACTATCCAAAATATAAAGATTTAATGAATCATACCAAATATTTTACTCCAGATTTAATGGCGAAAAAAATAGAAGAACAAAATGGTCCAATAATTAAAGAAGTAGAACAAGAATTAACAGACTTAATAAAAAAAGCGAAAGCAACACCAAATGCGGTTTTAGCAGAAGGAAAAGAAATTCTAGCAAGTGACTTAGAAAAGTATAATTTATTAAGTAGGAAATATGCTATCTTAAAAAATGCGAACCCAAACAGCAATTTAGTAGAAGTAAATGGTGCTTTAATAAATGGTGATCAAATAGAGGAATATAAAGAGGTAATAACAAGCTTAAATAACTTGAAAAAAGATCCCGAACCAGGGTTACAAAAACCAAATGAAGTCATATTAAAAGATACGGAAAATAAAATCCAAGCACTGATAGCAAAGACCACTGGTGCTGATCCAAAAGACATAGACTTAAACAGTCGAGTATTAACAAGTGATTTAGAAGAGTATGATGCTTTAAATACAAAGTTAAATATTTTAAAAAATATAAAGCCAGAAGATGATTTAGTAGAAGTAAATGGTGCTATGACACCAGCTGATAAAAAAGAGGAATATCAAAGCATATTAGAAAAATTAAATAAAATTGAAAGT
>JAGHGS010000152.1 GCA_017888105.1 Bacilli bacterium | reverse complement strand
GTCATGTATGCAGGGGCAGCCGGAACAACATCTAACTATGGATATTACCTTTACACAGGAAACATTTATTGGACCATGTCTCCGTATGACTCTCCACTTGCCAGCGTGTTCCTTGTGAATTCGGATGGCTACCTCAACAACAACAACGTGAATTGGGCCGCTCCGGGTGTGCGCCCAGTAATCAGTCTGAGGGCTGATAATACAATAACAGGAAGTGGAACTATTAGTAATCCTTATATTGTAAATTAAATGTAAAGCTTTGAAATTTTGATATAGAAATAATTGGAATTTAATTGTTGTTGTATGCATTTTAAAGTAATTGTTTTGGAAATTTTTGTTATTAAAGATTAGTTTTTAAAATTAATCTTTTTTCATATATTGTATTGGTGAAATAGATGAATTTGAAATTGATTATTCAAGGGTTTATTGTGGGAGTTGGAAAGATTATACCTGGTGTTAGTGGGTCAATGCTTGCAATATTTATGGGTATTTATGAACCTTTGATGGAAGCAGTTACAAAGTTTTTTGATGATAAAAAGAAACATTTTTCTTTGCTTTTTAATTTTGGAATTGGTCTTTTTTTAGCAATTATTTTATTTAGTAAAGTGATTCTTTTTTTGCTTAGCAATTATTATGATATTACAATTTATTTGTTTTTAGGGCTTATTATGGGAACTGTATTTCAATTTAAGAAAAATGTTTCTTTTAAACGGAAAAATAAAATTCTTTTTTTAGTTGCTTTTTTTCTATTGTTTTCTATTCCTTTTTTAGAAAGTAAGGATGTTTTTGTATTTCAAAATTCTATTTTTCATTATTTTTATGTTATTTTGCTTGGAGGAATTGATGCGATAACTTCGATTGTTCCGGGAATTAGTGGAACGGCAATTTTTATGATGCTTGGATCTTATGAATTTGTTTTAACTATTTTAGGAAATCCTTTTTCATTTCTTTTTATACTTTATTTAGTAGGGTTGGTACTTGGTGTTATTTTTACGTGTTATCTTATGTATTATTTGTTTCAGAGATGGAAAAATGAAACGAATGTTGTTATTTTTGCTTTTTCGTTATCTTCGGTTTTATTGTTATTTTTAAATGTTAGTAATTCTATTAATATTTTTTTAATATTGATATTTGGTATTGGATTGGTTTTGGGATATGTTTTGGATCGATAATTTTAATTTTGGGAAGATGGTTTTGATTTTAGCATAAATTCTTAAAAAATCTGTATAAATAGTCTTGCAAATTTGTTGGTTTTATGTTAAATTATAGATGAACACGAAAGTGTTTTTTTAAATACTTTAATTTAGAGGGGAAGCAATATGGCAAAAAAAGAAGAAGTAAAAGATGTCAAAAAAGAGAAAAAAAATACAGAAGTAAAAAAGACAAAGAAAGTAAAAGAAAAAAAGGTAAAAAAGGAAAGTTTTTTTGCAGGAGTTAAATCAGAACTTTCTAAAGTAAAATGGCCTACGAAAAAAGAAGTGCTAAAATATACAGCTGCTACAGTTATTTTTATTGTAGTTTTAGTAATATTCTTTGTATTATTAAGTTTATTAATGTCATTTATAAAGGGGGCTTTTAACTAATGGAAAAAGAGTGGTATGTTGTTAATACGTATTCTGGTCATGAATCAAAAGTGAAAGAAAAACTAGAAGCTAGAACTGAATCTATGGGAATGCAAGATTATATTTTTCGAGTTATTGTTCCTGAAACTACGGAAGTAGAAGTAAAAGATGGTGTAAAAAAAGAAAAGAAAAAGAAAATGTTTCCAGGATATGTGCTTGTAGAAATGATCATGAGTGATGAGGCATGGTACATTGTTCGTAATACTCCAGGTGTAACTGGATTTATTGGTTCTAGTGGTAAAGGAGCAAAACCTACTCCTTTGTTACCTAGTGAAATTGATAAAATACTCGCTGGTATGGGTATGAGTCGTGTTAATATTGAATCAGAGATGGCGGTTGGTGATAAAGTAAGTATTATTGATGGTCCATTTAAAGGTATGATGGGTAAAGTAGATAGTATTGACTTAGAAAATAATCGTTTAAATGTTTTAATTGATTTATTTGGACAAGAAACACCAGTTGAAGTTGAAGTTTATCAAGTTAGTAAAGCATAGAGTAAGAATTTATTTCTTGCTCTTTTCTATTGGATGATGATAAACTATTGTTAGGAAGTGATGATATGATTTATCCAAAGTTTATACAAAAAGGGGATGTTATAGGTGTTTGTGCTCCATCAAACGGAGTAACTAGAGAGGTAAAAGTCAATCAGTTAAATATGGCTACTTTAAAGTTTAATAAAAATGGTTATCAAATTTTAGAGACATCTCATGTTCGATTTAATCTAGATTATGCTAGTTGTGATGCAAAGATTAGAGCGTTAGAATTAAAAAAATTATATCAAAATAAAGATGTTTCTGCGATTGTTTGTGCAACTGGAGGGGAATTTTTATTAGAAATGTTATCTTATTTTGATTTTTCGATTGTTAAAGAAAATATTAAATGGTTGCAAGGGTATTCGGATCCAACTGGATTATTATTTACTATTACTACTAATTTGGATATTGCTACTATTTATGGACATAATTTTGTAGGATTTGGAATGGAAAATTGGCATGAATCTATTCAAAATAATCTTGATATTTTGGAAGGGAAACTGGTTTTGCAAAAAAGTTTTTCTAAGTATGAAGGTGAGTGGAAAGAACCTGTTACTGGAGTAGAAGAATATCATTTAGATACACCTGTTTATTGGAAGAATTTAAATCATGAAGAAGAAATAGTGATGAAAGGAAGAATGATTGGTGGATGTATTGATATTATTACTGAACTTTTTGGAACTCGGTTTGATAAGACACTTGAATTTATAGATAAGTATAAAGATGATGGAATTATTTGGTATTTTGATAATTGTGAATTATCTATGGAAGATTTGGTTCGTACTTTATGGAAATTTAAAGATAATGGTTGGTTTCAATATTCTAATGGGGTGATTTTTGGTAGAAGTGGGAGTCATAATAGTAATTTTGGTCTTACTATGGAAGAAGCAGTTAAAAGAGTACTAGGAGAACTTCAAGTTCCAATTATTTTGGATGCTGATTTTGGTCATGTAGCACCTAGAATGACGATTATTAATGGTGGATATGCCATAATAACATCTAAAGATGGAAAGGGAACTATAAAGTTTGAATTAAAATAAAATTATGAAACGTTTATTACAGATTAGTTTAGATACCTTATTATCTTCTATTATGCCAATTATTACTTGGATGCTTTTAGGCTTTATTTTAACTAAGGAAATATCGAATGTTTTTTCTTTAACGTATCCATTACAATTTATTTATTTACTTTTTGTGTCTCTTTTTGGAATTGGACCAAATATTACAGAACAAAAGCTTAAAAAGGAAAATGTTGTTTCTTCTAATTTACTTTTTGGAACTATTATCGTAGGATTATTTACTATTTTAATTATTTTTAATATTGATGAATACATAAGAATTATGAGTATGGATGTTTCTGTTTATCATAATTTTGGTATTTATTCTGTTATTCAAATTTATTTTAGTTTTTTAATTCAAATATTTAGTCAAAAACTTTATTATGAAAATAAAAATAATAGTGCTAATAAAATGAATATTACTTATCATTTACTTAGCTTTTCTTCAATTATTATTTTTTCAATCATTGCTCAAAGTGAAATGTATGCAATAGTCGTTAGTTTGATTATTCAGTTTTTGATGATTTGTTATGTTTTTGTTTTATATTTTCGATTTTCTAAATGGAATATTTGCTTTATAGATAATGTTCGGTTTACTTCTTTTGGCCTTTTAGATAACCTTAGTATGTTTCTCATTTATGGAATCGGTTTTGGTAATAGTTTTTCTTATGGAACGAAATATTTAAATGCAATTAATTTTGAGGCACTAACAACAGATGCCCAATGGGATGCTTTATCAAGTATTGAGGTTGCTTCTAAAATTGATTTAGCAAAAGACCAATTTAATTATAAAGAAAGTCTTAAAAATGCTTATAAATTATTTGCTTTATTATTTGCTAGTACTTTATTTATGAATCTTGTTTTGTATTGGTATTATACTCCAGATTTAAGTGTTTTAATTATTTTATTATCTGTTCAATTTATCGATATGCTTGTATTTCCGCTTCTTGCTTATCGTCTTAGTTACATTCAAATAAATATGAATAGTAAGTATATTAATTTAAATTATTCTATATCAAACATAGTTAGGATACTTTGCTCTTTTATTCCTAGTGCTTTTTGTACGTATATTGGACAATTATTTTCAACTGTGTACTCTTTAATTTTTTCTTTTGTTCATTGTAGGAAAGTAAAAGTCTTTCAGTTAAAGAATAAAGATTAATTTTTTTTAATTAATATATAATTCACTTGATTTTCGTATATTAGTTTGATCTAATATTAATAGAAAATCAGTGGGGTGAAAATATGAATGGTATTATTTTAAAACAAGAAGAAAAAATTGAACATTTGATTTATGAAATACGTGGTAAGCAAGTCATGTTAGATAGTGATTTGGCAAAACTATCAAGTAGAAACAAAGAGAATTAATGAAGCTGTAAAAAATAATAAAGATAAGTTTCCGGAAAGATTTAGCTTTATTTTAATAGCAGATGAATATTTTTTTCTATGGTCGAAAATTTCGAACATAAAAAAGAAACCTTTTATGGAGCATGACATTATGAAAAAGCACCTCAATTGAGATGCTTTTACTTTAATAATTTCTTTTCAATATAAGTTATGATTTTATAAAGAACAAAAGAAATAATAATTAATATGACAATACCACTCATTACCATATTTAGATTAAAGACTTGTGTTCCATAAATGATTAGATATCCAAGACCACTTTTACTAACTAAAAATTCACCCATAATAACACCAATTAGAGTCATAGATATGTTTAATTTCAAACTGGATATAATTGTTTTATAAGAGGCTGGTATGGTTAATTTTAATAATATATCAAGTCTTGATGCATTAAATGTTTTAAATAATTTAATTTGATCTTTATCTATGTTATTAAAGCCATTATAAATTGTTATAATTCCGACGATTAAGTTTATTAAAAGGGCCATAACAATAATTGATTTTGTATTTGCTCCAACAATAATGATAATTAATGGTCCTAAAGCTACTTTGGGTAAACTATTTAACATAGTTAAATAAGGATCTACGATTTTATTTACAATTTTAAATTCATAAAGAATAATTGCTATTATAAAGCTTAGAGTAATTCCGAGAATAAAAGCGATTAATGTTTCGTATAATGTAGTTAAAATATGACCAATTAAATTATAATTTAGATAGAGGTTTTTAATGGTTTCTAAAATACGTGATGGAGAAGAAAAGATAAATGGATTTATAATTTTATATTTACTTAATAGTTCCCATAATGTGAGGAAACCTACTAATATTAAAATTTGAAAAGTGATCACGATTATTTTTTCTCTTTTTATTTTTTTTAAATAGTTTTTGTGTTCTTTACTCATGATATGCTAGATCCTTCCAAATTAAATCATAATAATAGGCGAAGTTTTTGTCTTTTCTATTTTCAATTGGAGTTCCATTTTTTTCTCTTTTTATTTTATAAATATTTTTTACAGTACATGGTCTATCACTTAAAACGATTACACGATCACTAATACTTATGGCTTCGGCTAAATCATGAGTTACCATTAAAGCTGTTTTTCCTTCTTGTTTAATGATTTTATAAACATCATCACTTACTTTTAATCTTGATTGATAATCAAGTTTACTAAATGGTTCATCTAATATTAGAATATCTGGTTTTAGAGCAAGAGTACGAATTAAGGCTACTCTTTGTCTCATTCCACCGGATAATTCAAATGGACGTTTTTCCATAAAGTCTAGAAGTCCATATTTTTTAAATAAATCCTTTACATATTTTATGTTTTCTTCTTTTTTTTCTCTTTTTATTTCTAGTCCTAAAAGGGCATTATCGATTACTTTTTTCCAAGGTAACATGGAATCACTTTGGAGCATATAGCCTAGTTTTAAAGTTTCGTTAAATTCAATTTTTCCTTTTGTTTTATTATCCATATTGGTTAATATGTTTAAAAGGGTAGATTTACCACAACCAGAAGGGCCTACAATTGATACAAATTCTCCTTCATATAGATCAAATGAGATATCCTTTATAGCTTCTATTTCGTCTTTTTTTGAATAATAAACTTTGTTTAGATTTTTAATGCTTAATAGTTTATTCATATAAATTATGAATTAAATCACTATAAGGGACTTTTTCTTCTATTAGATCATTATCAATTAACATATCTTGTAGATTATTAAAACTTTCTTCACTTATATATGGAGAAGATAGCCATGAATCATATTTTTTATAATTATCAATGATGGTAATGATATCGTTTTTGGCACTATCTGGAAATTGAGGTAGTATTACTTCTGCGGTTGTTTTGCTATCATTTTCAAGAACAAATTCTAATCCTTTAGCAATCGCTCTTGTAAATCCTTGTAATAATTCTTCATTGTTTTCTAGAAAGCTTTTCCGAGCGTAGAAAGCAGTATAGGGAACTTCACCAGATAGTCTACCGATAGAATCAACGATGCAAGCATTTGATACATTTACAACGGTTGTAGCAGTTGGTTCAAATAAATTTACGTAATCACCAATTCCACCAATGAATGATCCAGATAAAGATGCAAAATCAATGGAATAATTAACATTTATTTTATTTATATCAATATTTGCATTTTTCATCGCATTTAAGAAATTTACAGCGGGCATTCCTCCAGCACGACCAACTAAAATTTCACTACCATATAAATCTTCTAACTTAAAATCATTCGAACAATCTCTAGCTAATATGAATTGACCATCTCTTTTGGTAAGTCCAGCAAAAGTTACAAGATAATCTTCTTCTCCACCAGCATAGATATAAATAGATGATTCTGTACCAGCAAAGCCAACATCAACCGTATCAGATAAAACCGCAGCACTTACTTTATCAGCACCACTTGTGAGTATTAAATCTATTTCAATTCCTTCATCCTCAAAATAACCATTTTCAATTGCTACATACAAGGGAGCATAAAAAACACTATGGGTTACTTCGGCAAGTCTAATCGTTGTTAAATTATTATTATTATCTTTTTTATCTATTAATTTTATGGCAGTAATAACAATAACAACAATTAAGATAATGGCAATTAAAATGGCAATTATTTTCTTTTTCAAAATATATTCCTCCTTTAACTATTCCAATGTATTATATTCGCTTTTTTATAAAGGGTTATTTTTAATTTTTAATCTAAATACTAAAAAACGTGCAAAATGTACGAAAAATACATTAAAATATGTACAAATTGTACGTTTTTTGATGTATTGTTTTAATCTGCTTTTTTTATATGCTGTATTTTGTATTTATGGTAAAATAAAAAAAGTTTTTCCATTCTATCCAAAAAACTTTTACCACAACGTTTTACTTTTGATAATTTGGATTCTAGGAAGTATTATATTTCTGATGTTTATGATTCTATTTTATTAAAAGATGTTGTTGATAGATTAGGTATAACAGATATTACTTCTTTTAATAAAATTTTACAATATATATTGGAAACAGAAACAAGAAAGTTTACCAATGTCCTTTCATATTTAGAAAAGAATAATCAGAAAATAGCAACTGATACTTTGTATAAATATGTAGAAGCAATATGCTCCACATTTATTATGAATAGGCTTTATCGTTATGATATTTATGGTAAAAGTGTTTTGAAAACTTTAAATAAGTTTTATGCGACAGATTTGGGTGTTAAAAAAATTAAAACAAATAGTAATGAAGTTAATTATTCTCATGCTTTAAAGAATGTTGTTTATAATGAACTTGTTAATAAAGGATATGATGTTTATATAGGTAAAATGAAAACAAGTGAGATTGATTTTATTGCTTCTAATGATAAAGGATTAAAATATATTCAAGTATGTTATTCACTAAAAGATGAAAATACATTAAAAAGAGAACTTGAAGCTTTGGAAGAAATTGATGATTTTTATCCTAAATATATCATATCAATTGATAAAGAAGATTATGGAAGAGGTGGAATTAAACATCTTAATATCTTTGATTTTTTAATGAATGATGACTTTTAATTTGTTTTAGTAAATAAGCAACTGATAATGGTTGTTTATTTTTTGTACGAAAATAGTAACAAAATAATTGATTATTCCTCAATATTATTGTATACTAGAAATATACAATAGAAAAATGCATGATATCAAAATATGATAAGATTTGATATGTTTTGTCGAATGGAATGAAAAACATTATAAAATATGATATCATGCCAAAGAAAAGAGGAGAGATACTATGGAGTTTGAAACTCTAAAGAGAAGCCATTTAAAAAGAAATATTATCATTGGAGTTGTGGTAGTAGCAATTATTAGTGCAGTAATATTAAACTTTACAAGAGCAAAATACAGAACAATACAATCAATACCACTAGTTAATGGAACAATTAATTATACTCCAGCAGATTTAAATGCAGTAGCAATATATATAAATGGTGATAGTGGCTACACCAAAGCAGATACCATACCTGATGGATATGTATTAAATGAGAGTGAAAGTTATTGCACAGTAAATGGCGAAGAAGATACAAGTATTTCACTATCTTATGATACAGCAACTAAAAGTTTAAGCGTAACACCAATGACAACAAAAGGAACAAAATGTTATTTGTATTTTGATGAAAAAGGAATAACCAATGTAGAAGAATTAATAGCAAACTACTCCACAGTAAAAACAAGGACTTTCCCACTAACAATGTCAACTACAGTAACAGAAACAACAACAGGAACAATCTATAAATCAGCGAATAGTAATCAGTATGATAATGATGGCGAAGTATATTACTTTGCAGGAAATCCAACAGATAACTGGGTAAAATGGGCAGGATTTTATTGGCGAATTATCAGAATTAATGGAAATGGAAGTATTAGAATGATATACCAAGGAACAAGTGCCAATACCACAGGAACAGGTACCCAATTACAAACAAGTACATTTAATAGTAGTTATGATAGAAGTGAATATGTAGGATTAAAATATACTACAGGTAGTCAACATGGAACGGGAAGTAATAGTACTATCATGGGAGTATTAAATACATGGTATAATAGCAAACTAGCAAGTTATGCCGATGATATTGATACAAATGTAGGATTCTGTAGTGATAGGAATATGGGAAGTGGATATTCATGGAGTAGCCAACCAAGCAGTACTATATACTACGCAGCATATGATAGAGTAGCTAAAACAAGTAGTAATGTCAATCCAAGTTTTAAATGTAGTAATACTAGTGATATATTAAAAATACCAATCGGATTAATTACAGCAGATGAAGTAATTATGGCGGGATTACCACGGAGTGGAAGTACAACAAGTAATTACCTATATACAGGACAACATTATTGGACCATGTCTCCGTCTTACTTTAGTGCTATGGACGGTAATGCTTACGTGTTCTATGTGAATTCGAATGGCGACCTCAGCAACAACGGCGTGAATAACTCGCGAGGTGTGCGCCCAGTAGTAAATCTGAAGGCTGATACCCAATTTTCGGCAGGTAATGGCACGTCTGAAACTCCATTCGTCGTTTCATGACGTGCAAGGTATACAAAAACAGACAAACTTTCCAGGAGCATTTTGCTCCTTTTTCGTTTGCCTGTTTATTTTCTTTATATAGCTGACACCATCGGTGCCAGCTATACCTGTTATTCAAAACTGATCTATGGACAGTTTTGAATAAACTTAGTGTTTATGCGGGTTTATGAAAGAAAAAGTGCGTCCCATAGTCTAGAAAAAATATACTTATTTACAACTTTATTTAGTAAATTATGCAATACAAATG
>JAGHGS010000151.1 GCA_017888105.1 Bacilli bacterium | reverse complement strand
TTTTCAAAGAATTAATAAGTTGAACCGCTAAATCAAGTTCTTTTTTTGTAAATTTACTGGAAGCAACTTCTTCAGGCAAAACAACTTCTTCCTCAAAATATAAAGTATTCATAATAAGCATATTATCTTTTAATCGAATAATAACATAATAAAACTTCGTACCAATTACCGTCTTAGCAAGTGCCACCCTTTTTGTCTTATTAAGTGCTTCTTTAAATAAACTATAAGCTTTACTTTTATTACTGACTCTTATAATATAACTCTTTTCAAAATAAATAGGATCTATTTCACTTAAATTTACAAAACCAATAATTTCAATTGTTTTCTCATCTTCGCTTTTAAGTTCATTAAACTCTTCATTAGTTAAAGTAACATACTGATCATTTTTATACTCATAACCCCGTATAATATCTGTTTGCTTCACTTCCCTTTTACAATGTGGACAATATTTTACATAATGAATTCTAGATAAACATTTTTTATGTAATTGATTAAATGATATATCATTATTTTTGATAATTGGATTCATTTCAACTGGAATATTTACTAAGCCAAAAGAAATTGAAGTTTTTTTCATATTATCACCATTATTATTGTTAGATAAAAAAAGATATTTATACAAAAAGAACTAAGTTCATTTACAAACTTAGTTACAATTTAGGAAAAGAAATAATGTTACTACGAACTAATTTTTTTACCCTACTCAAAGATTGCATTTTTAAAGCAAAGCGTCTTCTATTATCTGGGTAAAGAACATCACACATCTCTATTGCCCTACTTAAATGTTCAATTGATAATGTTAATTCATTATTATACTGAGCATAAGCATAAGCCTTTTCTAAAATAGATAATACTAAATCTGGATTATTTCGCCTGTCATGATACACTCGATTTTTATTTTCGGTTGCTAAAATTAAGAGAGAAATAATTGTTTCATTCATATCACCATCAAATGGATAAATAATATTAGTTAAAGTAGATAATTTTATAATATAACTACTAATAATTTGTTTAAGCATCCATTTATCTGGTTCACAAACATTAATTTTTTCAAAACGTCTTCGAAAAGCTGCATCACTGCTTAAATATTCATTATATTCAGCATTTGTCGTAGACCCAATAATTTTAATCTGTCCTCTATCTAAATATGGTTTTAAAATATTAGCTAAATCCAAATCAGATTCAGAACCAGTTCCAGCTCCAACTGCTGTATGCACTTCATCTAAAAATAATATGATATTCGAATTTTCACGTAAATAAGATATTAAGCTTTCAACTCTCTTTTGAAACATTCCCACATACATACAACCACTTACTAAAGATGAAATAGAAACTTTCATAATTTTTTTATTCTTTAAGCTATTAGGAACTTCTCCTTTTTGAATCAAATATCCTAAACCTTCAACGATTGCTGTTTTACCAACTCCTGCTTCTCCTACTAAAATCGGACTTTTTGTCAAAGTAAAAAGAGAAAGGCAAAGTTGTTCTATTTCTTTATCACGACCAATCGCAGGATTAGAGGGATAACTTGCTTCTTCTAAAAATTCATAACCAATACCAATATGCTCCAAATAATCAATTTTTGTCTTTTTAGCTTCCGGCATCGATAATTCTTTCTTCACCGTAGGAGCAATATCTTCTTCTTTCTTTTCTTTTCCAATATAAATATTCCATTTTTCCTGTTTCAACTGATAATTTTCTTGACTATTATTTTGTAAATCTCGATATAAATTTAATCCTTTAACAAAATTTCTCTCAAAAAAACGAAAACTAGAACGAAATGATAATTCTAAACTTTTTAAATCCAACTTACTAACTTCAATATCATAATTTTTAGCATTATTTTCTAAAAAAGAAATAAAATCTTCTTCATTTTTAACAGCAGTTAAAATAAATTCTTCACGAAAATCTTTTTCAACTTGTAACATACTATCCATGATAGCATAAATATAAGTAATACTTGAAATAACATCATCTTCAAATACATATTGATATTTTGAATCAAATGAAACTTTCCTTTGTTTAACAAAATCTGAACCACCCAAAGAAAAATATATGAGATAAGCAAGAACAGAATAAATATCGCTAACTCCACAATAATTTCCTTCATTTATGACAACTTGATATTTAATACGAATTTCTTTATTTAGAATCGAAACATTATAAGTACAATATTTACCTTTATCATTAATAAAAGAAAAAGTTACATTTCCATTCATATTTAAATTTTCTAAAAAATCAAAAAACAATTGCATAGAACCACCTCAATTGATTTTCTTATACTAACACAGACCCTATAAAAAGTCAAACAAATAGAAGCAAAAAAGAGACTTACTTAGCCTCTTCTATTGCTCTAGTTTCTCTTATTACATTAATCTTTATTGTACCAGGATATTGCATTTCTGCTTCAATCCGGTCCTTTATATCTCGAGCCATCTTATAACTTTTTGCTTCATCTACTTCATCTGGTTTAACCATAACCCTGATTTCTCTTCCCGCTTGAACTGCAAAAGTCTTTTCAACACCTGGGAATGAATTACCAATTTCTTCAAGTTGTGATAAACGCTTCATATAATTTTCCATTGTATCATTTCTAGCTCCAGGACGAGCTGCAGAAAGTGTATCAGCAATTTCCACTAATACAGCTATTACGCTAGTTGCTTCTTTATCTCCATGATGCGATTCAATTGCATTAATTACTACATCATCTTCATGATACTTACGAGCGAGATCTGCTCCTATTTCCACATGACTTCCCTCTACTTCAAAATCAATGGATTTACCAATATCATGTAAAAGTCCAGCTCTTTTAGCAAGCATTACATTCTCACCGAGTTCTGCTGCCATAAGACCTGTCAAATTAGCAACTTCCCTAGAATGTTGCAAAGCATTTTGTCCATAACTGGTACGATAATTAAGTTTACCAATTAAAGTAATAAGTTCTGGATCCATCTTAGATATCCCAAGATCATAAATCGTTTGATTACCAACTTCTGTTATCTTCGTGTTAATATCGCGAGATACTTTATCGTATACTTCTTCAATTCTTGAAGGATGAATCCGACCATCTCGAATTAATGTTTCAATAGTAACTTTAGCTATCTCTCTTCGGAGCGGATCAAAAGATGAAATAACAATTGCCTCTGGTGTATCATCAATAATTAAATCAACACCAGTAACCGATTCAATCGTCCGAATATTTCGACCTTCACGACCAATTAAACGCCCCTTCATTTCATCATTTGGCAAATCAATCGTACTAACCGTTTGTTCATTTGCTACATCCTCAGCATAACGTTCCATACTAGAAACAATAATTTGTTTTGCTTTTTCATGAGCTTCTAATTTTGCATTTCTTTCTTGTTCCTTAATATAATCAACAATTTCCTTTGCCATATCATCTTCGACACGCTTCATAATTAAGTCATGAGCTTTTTCTTTTGAAAATTTAGCAATTTTTTCAAGTTCAGCTAATTCTTGTTTTAAAAGTTCATCCATTTTAAGCTCTTTTTCTTGTATTTCTTTTTGTTTTGCTAATAAATTATTTTCTTTTTCATCCAAAG
>JAGHGS010000019.1 GCA_017888105.1 Bacilli bacterium | reverse complement strand
GTGGTAAAATATATGATTTGAAAATGAATGATGAATATACTAATTTTAGAATTGATGGTTTAACTGGTTTTGCTAGTGTTGTTCGTGAAAAATATGTTTCTATGTTAAAAGATATTGCTGAACATGTATTAGTTAATCATGATTTTATTTTTGAACAGTCTAATCGAATTGAAGCTTTAATTAAAGAAAAATATCAAGTAACTCCAGAATTTTTATGGGATAGTGCTCCTGGTTATGGGGTTTTTCGAAATTCTAAAAGTAATAAATGGTTTGCCATTATTATTAATGTTGATAAGAGTAAGGTTATTCACAATTTATCGGGTGAAATAGAAATATTGAATCTTAAATTAGATAATAAAATTTCAGAATATATTAATCAATTGGGAATTTATCCAGCTTATCATATGAGTAAAAAAAGTTGGGTATCTATTATTTTAGATGATACTTTAAGTGATGAAGATATTATGAAATTAGTTGATATTAGTTATCATTTTACAAATGATGCTCATGCATGGGTGATTCCTGCTAATCCAAAATGTTTTGATATTATTTCTTTATTTCAACAGACTAATTTAGTTACTTGGCATCAAAATGTTCATGTTAATGTTGGTGATTATGTTTATATTTATTTAACTCAGCCTTATCAAGCTATTCTTTTTGGTTGTGAAGTTATTGAGGCAAATATCTTTGATCAAAATAGTTCAACCTTAAAAAGTATGAAGCTTCAATTAATTAAACAGTATGATCAAGGTGATTTTTCACTAGATAAATTAAAACAGTATGGTCTTAAAAGTATTCGAAGTGCTAGAAAAATATCTCATGAACTTAATGAAGAGTTACAAAAATAATGATTTTAATGTTTAATTTATTTGTGCTATAATTAATAAGGAGGTGCGTCAGTTCGGCGTACAATATATAGCTGGTGGGAAGCCAGTCTGGTAATCTCTAGCCAAGAGCCAGTAGTCAGTCTTGGAGCCGACGTCGTGAGATTAGGTTTAAGCGTAGACAGACAAGAATTCGAGCCGTAATGCGAAAGCGTGAAGTTATTGAGCCTCGTTAAAGAATAAATAAATAGATGCAGATACTGTCTCCTATGTAGTATGCAATATCGGTAATATCGAAAAAAGGCGAGATATTATGAGAAGTCTATCGGGGTCCTTAGGACATGGCGAGTTTTACATTGTTATATTGTACGTACCTGAGAGAACTTATATATTCTCAAGTCCAAGAGTCGGGCAATGAGCCAATTGGTAAGAGTAATAGATGTTCAAGGGGCGTGGTTATCCTTAGGCATTTAGAAGATATATAAGTAGTCGGACTAGTTCATAGTAGTGAAGAAGGAAGTAATGACTCTGGAGCGAAGGGGCTAGCATATAATCGTTTCTTTAGAGAAACACTTACTATACTAGAGAGGGAGATATAAGTGGTAAATGAACGAAAAGATATAAAATACCAATTGCAACAAGGATACAAACTACAAACTTTAATTCATTTAGTGAACAAAGAAACGTTAAAGAAACAACATGAGAAGCAGAAGAACAATAAAGCAAGTGGAATAGATGCGATGACAAAAGAAGAATATTCAGTAGGGCTTGAAGAAAGAATAGAAGACTTGTTAGTAAGAATGAAGAAGTTTAGTTACAAACCATTACCAGTAAGAAGAACATACATACCAAAAGCCAATGGTAAGTTAAGACCACTTGGGATACCAGCATATGAAGACAAACTTGTACAAGGGTGTATGGCAGATGTATTAAATGAAATATATGAAAATATATTTCTAGATTGTTCTTATGGATTTAGGGCAAACAGAAATTGTCATCAAGCGATAAAAGAGATTAATCAAACAATTATGACCAAAAGAGTAAATTATATACTTGACTGTGATATTAAAGGATTCTTTGACAATGTAAATCATGAATGGTTGATGAAGTTTCTAGCAGAGACAATAGAAGATAAGAATTTTCTTAGATACATCAAGAGGTTCCTAATCAGTGGATATATGGAGGATATGAAATATTACGAAACAGATAAAGGAACACCACAAGGAGGATTAATATCCCCAGTACTTGCCAATGTATACCTACACTATGTATTAGACTTATGGTTTGAAAAGGCAATTAAAACTAAACTCAAAGGAGAAGCATATTTAGTAAGATATGCAGATGACTTTATTGTTATGTTCCAATATGAAAATGAAGCGAAAATGGTATATGAATTATTAATTAAGAGACTTGCAAAATTTGGATTAGAAATAGAACAAGAGAAAACAAGAATATTACCATTTGGAAGATATAGGGGTACAAAAGAGACGTTTGATTTTCTGGGTTTTACTCACTATAATGGTCAAACTAGAACAGGAAAATACACAGTTGGACATAAAATGTCTAAGAAGAAAAGAAAACTTAAGAATAAGGGAATTACAAAATGGATTAAAGAAAATAGAAACCTATATAAATTTAAAGAGATGATAAAACAACTGAATAAGAAATTAATAGGACTGTATGCTTATTATGGAATAAATGGAATGCTAGGAGAACTATACAAGACATATTATCATGTAATATATGCATTAAGAAGTAGTATATTTAGGCGAAGTCAAAAGAAAATGAGTGTTGCAATATTTAATAAAATATTAGAAAGACAACCAATAGCTAAACCTAAAATATATAAAGATATTTGGAATTGGGAAATGAAGGTTATATGAAAAGCCGTATGCCTTAATAGGGCACGTACGGTTTTGTGAGGGGCAATGAGACAAGCACTCACTAAGAAAAGAAAGGAAGGTGTAGTCGAGACTTGTCTACTCGACGCTATGTGATGAAATTAGATGGAAAAGTAGCAATTGTTACTGGTGGAGCAATGGGTATTGGTAGAGGTATTGTAAATGTGTTTTTAAAATATGGGGCTAAAGTTATTATTCTTGATAGTTCTGAAAAACTGAAAGATACCATTTTAGAGTTAAATGGAAAGTATCCGGGAATGATTAATGGCTTTATTGTTGATATAAGAAAACAATCGATGCTTGATGCGATTTTTAGTGAAGTTAAAAATACTTATGGTATTGTTGATATTCTTGTTAATAATGCTGGAGTATGTAAGCTTGCTAGTTTTGATGAAATGAGCGAAGAATTACGAGATTTTCATTTTGATATAAATATTGTTGGTACATGGATGGTTACTCACACTTTTTTACCACTTTTAAAGATAAAAGGCGGGGCAATTGTTAATTTGTCAAGTGTAACAGGTCCGATTGTTGCTGACCCAGGAGAAGTTGCTTATGCGACTAGTAAGGCAGCAGTGCTTGGATTTACGAAAAGTTTAGCCGCAGAATTAGTGAAAGATAAAATACGGGTTAATGCGATTATGCCTGGTTATGTTGCAACTCCTATGGTAGAGGGTATGGCTAAAGAATCTAATGGTAGTAATCCTGAGTCTGTTGTAGAGGGAATTGCCAAAGCCATTCCGATGAAAAGACTTGCAGAACCAGAAGAAATTGGAGAGTTAGCAGCTTTTCTAGCAAGTGGTGAAGCAAGTTATATTACTGGTCAAGGTATTGTGATTGATGGTGGTTCTACTTTACCTGAGACAATGACGATGGGAGTGTAGATTATGGAACTTAGTAAAGTAATGGAAGAAAGGCGAAGTGTAAGGCATTATAATGATAAAAAATTAGATAAAAGAATAGTTTGTGATATTTTAAATTATGGCATAATGGCGCCATCGGCTCATAATAGACAGCCTTGGCATTTTATTGTAGTAGATAATCCTAATTTAAAAAAAGAAATTGGTAATGCTTTAGAAAATAAAATGGGAGATATAGCAAAGGTAACAAGTGATGTTATTCGTGAGTCACAAGCTCTTGTTTTAGTTTTTGCAGATATTGAAGATATGGTAATGGATCTTGTATCGGTTGGAGCATGTATAGAAAATATCGTTCTTCGGGCCAAAGATTTAGATGTTGCTAGTTTGTGGATTGGTTATATTTTAAATATTGAAAAAGAACTTCAAAGAAAATTTAGCTGTGATAAGAAGTTGATTGCTGCGGTAGCACTTGGTTATACTGACCATTTTCCTAGTAAAAGACCTAGAAAAACATTAGAAGAAGTAAGTGAGTGGTACTAATCATGAAGAAAAAGATTGTTATTTTGCTTGTGGTTTTGGTTGTGACAATAGGTGTTTGTGTTGGAGCATACTTTTTTTTTACAAATAATGATAATGATACAAATACACCAGATGTTCCTAATGAACCAGAAGTAACTGAGAATAATAAGAATACCTTGGATAATGATACGATGCCTAGGGTAGATGCTAGTTTGGCAACTCAACCTTTAATGGATGCTTATGTGAAATATTTTGCTAATGAAGATATTTTAACTGATGTAAAAAATAATTATACGAATACACATCCGGCTTATGAAAAGTTGGTTAATAATGAAACGGATTTAATTGTTGTTACCGAGCCAAGCGAAGAAGAACTAAAGATGGCTCATGATGCCGGAGTAGACTTACAATTGCCAAAGTAGTAAATGAAGGATTTGTTTTCTTTGTTAATGCACAAAATCCTGTTAATGGACTTACAATAGAAGAAATTGTAGACATTTATTCTGGAGAAGTTAATTATTGGAATGAAGTTGGTGGAAATAATAGTAAAATTATTCCTTATCAAAGACCAATAAATTCAGGAAGTCAAACCGGAATGCTTTCTTTAGTGATGAAAGATGTGCCAATGCGGATGCCAACTAGTGAAGAAGCGATTGAATCTATGGGTGGTATTATTGATATTGTCGCTGATTATGATAATAATATTGATGGGATAGGATATTCTTATTATTACTATGCTAATGTGATGTATCATACTCCTGATATTAAGTTTTTAGCGATTGATGGAATAGATCCTACTTATGAGACCATAGGGAACGGAACTTATCCACTCATGACTGCTTATTATATTGTAACAAGAAGTGATGCTGATGAGAAAACTTTAGCGTTTAAAGATTTACTTTTATCAGATGAAGGCATGAGAGTAGCCGAGGAGGCAGGTTATGTCCCAGCAGAAGAAAGCTAATATTATATTTGCTGTTATAATTGTACTCTTTGTTATCATATGTGTTGGTTTAACTATTTATTTTATTGTTCGCTATAATAAAAGTGTTGATAAAGGACCTGTTATCAACAATAGCGAAGAGGAACAATATCAACCTTATATTAATTTTAGTAAAGTTTCAGATAAAGATACAATTGATATTTATAAAGAATATCCAGTAAATCCAATTGATATTAATTTAGTGGGAAAAGTAAGTATTGATGGGTTAAGAAATTTAGAAGTGGAAGATAAAGTAAATACAATTTTAAGTGAACTAAATGCATTAGAAGATGAAGAAGATTATGGTTGTTATATTAATTTTAATGTATCTAATGTTTTATCTATAACTTGTGATGAAGAAGCTCGTAATATTGATCTTACGACAGGAAAAGAAATTAAGTTTGAGGAACTCTTTAATCAGAATACTAATATGGATGCCTTAATTCGTTCGGAAGCTTATCAATATGCATGTTCTGTTGGTACTTGTTTATCTGGTAATTATTATGAAGATGATTATGAAAATACAGTAGAACAGGATATGATTTCATTTTTGCAATATTATAAAGAAGGAAAGAGTACCTTTGGAATTAATTATACTAGTTTTAGTTTTTATACGCTTCGTGATGATTATGGGTGGTATTATTATTCCTCTTATGCACCTTATTATGATGAACTTACAATATATGATCGCTTTTTAACAGATGAAGATATTTATCAAGAAGAAATTACAAATTATTGTTTGCCACAAACTTGTAGTTTTATAGATGGTTCTAGTGATCATGAGTTATATTATCAATCTGGGGAATTTTTAAATGATACAAATTATTTGGAGTTTTATATATTTAATAGTAGTAATGCTAATTTAGTTTATGATGATTTTTCTGAGTATCCATTTGATATGAAAGAAATTGGTGAAAAGATAAAAGAACAACTGGTTGACGCATTAGATTTGGAACAAGTAGATCATTTTAGAAATATTTATCTTAATGCTAGTATTTATAATAATGAATTAAATGGATATCAAATTGAATATGGTATTACGATTCAAACTCTTGATGAATCAAATTTTTATAAGTCTGTTCTTAGTTATGAATTAGAAACGGAAAT
Source organism: Bacilli bacterium (assembly GCA_017888105.1). Classification (GTDB taxonomy): domain Bacteria; phylum Bacillota_I; class Bacilli_A; order RF39; family UBA660; genus Caccenecus. The sequence goes on along the minus strand of JAGHGS010000019.1, from coordinate 2,596 downwards.
AGAGCGAGAAGAAATTTATAAGGCAGATATTATTATGGATACTTCTGGGAATATTTCCTTTTTGGAAGATGATCCTCGTAAGTTATTCTCTAATTTTGAGGAAGTATTATATCAATCTATCATGGATGATTTAGCAAAAGCAGAATTAGATGATAGTTATTATAGTGAATTTAATAATTATAATGTTGGGCTTTGTGAGTTTAGTGAGGATCTTGAAGAGTGTTATCGCAATAGGGATTTTCATGAGTTAATTAAAGATGCTAATTATGCGGTAGATCCAGTTAATAAAAGAATTCATATGTATCATATGATACCAGGTATTGGTATGCCTACTTCGTATGTCAGCGTTTTTCTTCCTTTTTCATTATTTGATGAGCAAAGTGAAGATTTAAACTACTAGTTTTAGTAGTTTTTTCTTTATTAAGTGTAGTCAAAAATATAAATTATTGATATAATAATATAACTAAGGATATGATAATATGAATCGTTATGAGAGTACAAAAAGAGTTAGTTTTTTAGGCATTGTTGGTAATGTGTTTTTGCTTATTATTAAATTTATTGTTGCTATTTTTAGTCATAGTGAAGCAATGATGGCCGATGCGATTAATTCAGCAGGAGATATTTTTTCTTCGATTATGTCTTATGTTGGTAACAAAATTGCTTGTATGCCTAGTGATGAAGATCATAATTTTGGGCATGGCAAAGCAGAATATATTTTTTCGATGTTTATTAGTATCTTTATGATTTTAATTGGAGTTAAAATTTTATTTGATTCTATTATGGCAATTATTCATGGAGATACTTTTCAGTTTTCTATTTATTTAATACTTGTTTGTATCGTAACTATTGTTGTTAAATTACTACTTTATTTATATGCAAGGAAGAGTTATAAGCATCATCATAATATTCTTGTTAAAGCGACCATGAAAGATCATCGAAATGATATGTTACTTACACTTGGTACTTTATTGTCAGTTATATTAGGTTATTTTGGATATTATTTTTTTGATGGAATATTTGGCTCTATTACTTCTATATATATTATTGTTACAGGGCTTGGTATTATGATGGAAGCTTACCATGTTTTAATGGATGCATCTATTAGTAAAAAAGACAAAGATTTAATTGTGGAGTTTATTTTAAATAATAGTAGTGTAATTAAAGTAGAAGATTTTTATACGGTTCCGGTTGGATATAAGTATGTAGCGGTTTTAACGATTGATTTAGATGGAAATATGAGTACGTTTGCATCTCATGAGATAGCTGATACCATTGAAAAAGAAATTACTAAAAAGTTTAAAAAAATATATAAAGTTATTATTCATGTTAATCCGGTAGAGAGGTAATAAAATGTTTTTTGTAATAGAGTTTGTAGTGTTATTTGTCATTGTGTTTATTATTGTTTATACGAGTAGTAAAAATGAAGAGAAAAATAAGGGATATAATATATTATCTATCAATCAAGATGTACCTTATTATAGAGATGTACCTAATTCTTTAGAAGATGCATTTTTTGTTGGTTCTTTGTTTGGACTTGCGGATAATATTAGTGATTTTATAGGGGCAATGATTTTAAAATGGTTAAAAGAGAAAAAAATTAAGCTGGTTAAAGAAAATGATAAGATTTATTTTGATATGTCTAATTATTTTAAAACAGAAGAAGGTTATGAAAGAGATATTTATATTAAGCTTTTAGTGGCGAGTGGTTCTAATAAAAGATTAGAAGAACACGAATTTGCAGCTTTTTTTAAACAAGATGATATTATTAAGTGGCTTAATGGTATGTTTCAGGAAATAAAAGATAATTATGAAGAAAAGGGACATTTCAAAAGAAAAGTATATGGGTTTAAGTATCAGTATTATATTAGTGATGAGTTAAAGAAGAAAGCTTATCAGTTAGCAGGCTTAAAAAAGTTTTTGAAAGATTTTTCTCGAATACATGAAAGAGAAGCAATAGAAGTTGTTTTATGGGAGGATTATCTTATATATGCGCAGTTATTAGGTATTGCAGATGAAGTGGAAGAACAAATGGAAAATATATATCCTGATTTTAATAGAATAATTGATTATAAAATATTAAAAGCATCAGTATTTACTAGTTTATCTATTTCCCTTAGCATTGTTTTAACTTCTTTAATTGGTGGTATGGGTAAAAATAAATAAATAATTGATGTTAAATGTGGTACAATAGGTTTGGTTAGTCTATATCAGTGCAACACTTTTTGTCTCCGCGTAACTTTAACAGCGGTAATGCTAACGTGTTCATTGTGAATTCGAATGGCAACCTCAACAACGATTGGGTGGATAACACGTGGGGTGTGCGTCCAGTAATTAATCTGAAGGCAGATGTTACAATTTCATCAGGTGATGGTACTGCTTCTAATCCTTATATAATTTTTTAAGAGCTCTCAGGCTCTTTTTCTTTTTTTAAAAATTCATTCATTTAGTAAAGACAAAATAAAAATAATATGTTAAAATATTTTTAGTTATCTAATAATTTATAAAGAGGTGTAGCATAAATGGCAAAGGTAATATCATTAGTTAATCAAAAAGGTGGAGTTGGTAAGACTACCACTAGCATCAATCTCGCTGCTGC